>CAKRTZ010000007.1 GCA_934402515.1 uncultured Lachnospiraceae bacterium | reverse complement strand
TAGGTTGCCTTACTCTCCGCAGATGTCAAATCCAGTTCATCCATATCCAGTCTCACATTCACATGATGCTTCGCTTCGTGGAGTTTGGACAATAAACATACTGTCTCAACGTGAGCACCAAATTAAAACATATCCCCACAAAATCACAGGAATATCAGCAACATTTATATAGTACTAATACCGCCCATACAAACCTTTTCCCACAAAGATATAGCTGATTAAACATATTTGCTACTCAGATATTCTTCTACCATATTAAAAATTATATCACGCCTTTACATAACAGTAATCTGGCAATATAATTTCCAATTAATATTTGCATTTTTTAACACAAATCTATATTCACTCTTATTCTACAACCGCCTTGGCAAAATACCTGTTGGTTACAATTAGTACACTTTTCTTTCTTCCAATTTCTAAATGTAGCAAATTTTTCGCCTAACCAAATTTCTCGCAACGTTTTATCACTCAATGACTCAGATACACTTTTATCCCATATACCAAATGAACAAGGGTAACAATTCATTTGACTATCTATATACATAGAAAAAGTTGCTGCCTCACAAGCATCTATACAAGTTTTCGGAACAGTATATGCCCATCTTAATATTGCTGGTGTAAAACATGTATCAAATCCAACTTTGTAAGAATACTTCATCTTCGTTGCAAGAGAAAGGAATTTTTCAATTCGATCATCTGTACTCTCTAATGTTTTTTCTACTATACCATTACCTACAGGTTTATATAAAATAAACACAACTGCGTTGACTCCTTTTGGAAACAAATCATTCTCCAGCCTTATTATCGCCTCATCAATAGTGTCTTTAGATACAACATAATGAATATTTGTAGTACAACCACACTTTATTAATTGTTCTACAGCATTTATAGTTTCTTGATTGCTTTCCTTTTTATCTATTAAGCGTGAATACCAAGATACTGCAACCGCTCCACAATATTTTTTTATCAATTCAATTTCATTATCCTTCATTAGAAAACCGCTTGTTGTTATATTAGGAACAATTCTATATGCTCTACAAGATTTCAATATTTCTTCAAATTGAGGATGTTTATTCGGGTCTCCAGCACCACCTAAAGCAATTTGAAAAGTTTTACCAGTTGCTTGTTTCACAATTTTAAGAAAGCTATCATATGACATATGTGGAGCATTTACTGTAACGCCTTTTTGATAGCAATCGATCCCCGCCCTTCTACAGTATTCACCACTATCACAATGTCCCATGATTCCTACGTCAAGTAATTCCGGAAATGATCTCATCACTGGATCAACACCATTTATATCACTTCGAAATAAAGTGCCATTATCTTCGTTAAAAATTTCAAAAAAATCAAAAACTTTATCCTTATAAATAATCATCTTTACCACACACAAGCTCTACCATTAAGATAAAAGTCCTTGTCCTCTATTTCAAAACTATCTGTAGTAAAAAACTGTATTATCGGTGAATCATCACTACTTGTATATCCCCAGTATGCATGATAGCCTTCTTTTCTTTCAAATATCATTGCTGATTTATCGCCGAAAACTTCTTTTATAGATTCATAGGTAGGTGTGTCATAGTCATAATATCGTAAGCCGCCATTAATAGCGTCCATAATACTACTACATAATTGTCGTCCTTGTTCTTCCAGCACACCACCCTGAACAAAACCTAGTTTCTTAAACAAATACTCTTCCGTTAATTCTTCTTTTGATATAATAAGGAAATTCGTAGAAGAACTATTCGTAATAAATCCCATCCTGATCTTCATCTTCCAATCCTCCTACTGCTTTTGAAAAAGCATTTTTAATATACTCATCATAATTGAGCGTTTCTATATTTCTTTCAATGGAACGACGTGAGCACTCTTTCATAGAATAATTACCTTCAGCCAGCTTTTTAGCATCGTCACATTCAATATTAAAATGTTCTTCTATAAATTTTTCTAGAGAACAAAATTCTTTTCGGTAATACTTTCTATATTCCCTTCTAAAGTTGATTGCACCTTGAAAATAATAATCATACATTCTAGAAATCATATTTCCTGCATACTTTTTTTTCTTTACTCCCAAAGTTTTCATTACTTTCTCTTTAGGTGGTATATCCTTTTGACGGAAGTAAATTCTCCCATTTATCTTATAACATGATGCTTCATTCATAATCACTTACCTCTAAACCACAAGCTTCTCTTATTTTAAATTTCATCTCACTTTGAATCTTATCATGTGTAGGTAAATTGTAGAAAAAGTCTTCGAGTTCTTCCTGCACCGCTACATCATATAATTCAAAACACAACAGATATAATTCAGCAATCTTTTGAATCTGCAATTGTTTTCCCGAATCTTCCAATGCAATATAATATTGGATGAAATCTTCTGGGATAAAACGATCATCCCTACTATTACGTGCATTGATCTTATGAAATGCATTAAGAATTGCATCTTTATTTTTTAATCCAAGCAAGATGTCTAAATACATATCAAGATTGTATATACCGCCATAAAGTGTTCCATCTAACATTATATCAAATAATATTCCACCATCTTCATATGGATCTTTCCTTAAACAATCTTGAATATATGAAATTTCAAAATTAGACAATTCAATACCAGATGTTAAGATAATTCTTAATCCCAGATTTTGAAGTTCTTCCCTGTGGTGCATGTGCCAATATGACTTTTTTTCTCTATGTTCTGGAATACGGTATAAATTAAGAATGGCATTACATATTTTATCTGTCTGTCCTAATTTTGCAACTACTTCATCCGTTCTAAAAAAAACATAACAATAATGAATAACCCCTTCTGCACAGGATGCTCCCATTGCTTTTAGTTGTCTTAACTTTTCCAGAACTGCTTCACCATTTACATTGTCTACTGACATATTCCTTAACAAGATTCGTCGTGCAAGATAATAATCTCTCATCTCATCAAAAACAAAATATACGACTTCATGTTCATTTCTGGCAATCGTCCCATCATGAAAAACCAACTTCTTACTGAGCAGAATACTGCTGTCTATTGTTTCCTTTATCACATCTGGAGTAATTCCTGCATTTTCCATATCAGATAAATTTATCTCATCATATTTCTCATTTTTTATCATGAAATCCGCCACTGCATTAAGTACCTTTACGATATTATCACCGCTACTCTTCCTTATTACTTCAATATACTGAGCATATATTTCGTGTTTTCGAATTGAATATGCATCTACATCACTTCCATTATTTACTTCAAAAAATATTCGCAACAACAATAATTGCTCACTGAGTACATTACGTACAGTAGGAGAAATATTTCCACTATAATTAAAATATTTACTGTATGCCTTAATAATCTGATTAATTGCAGCAGGCGTATAATGTTGCTCCTTTAAATCAAATTCAAATGCTGGTATATCAACATTTTCAACAAGATGTTTCCTAAAACGTTCTTTATAATACTCATTTCTACAAGACACAATAATATTTATCCTACTATATTTAGTAATTTCATTAATAAATTCAGCGATATTGCTACCAAACCCTTCGCTATCATTTTCATTTATTGCATCAACAATTATAAAAAGATGTTTATGCTGAATAGTCAACAGTAAATTTGCCAGATAAAGGTACATATTTTTATGCTTCTTATATATATCTGGAAGTTTTAATTCACAGAATAAAAACGATAAAACATCTCCCTCAATATCCCTAGCATTAAAAAATATAATGGGTTCCTTAAGGTTCATCAATAATTCACTTATACTACATAGTAAATTTGTTTTACCATTTCCTGCGCTACCAGTAAGGATAAAATACTTCTTATTAGCAGCCTTACTACATTGGTATACGTTCCTTAATATATCAGTATAAGGATATTGCAATATTTCAAAAAGAACTTGTGATTCTTTATAGGCCGACTTGAACTCCACTTTAGACCTATTGAAATTATTATGTAAATCAAATGCCGATTTCGTTGCTTTTTCAATTTTTTCTAACGAAGTTTTCCTACTAAGCTTATAGCGTACATTTGGATTCTTATATGCTTTTCTCAAAATATCACCATAAGCATTAGCATATACTAAGTTAAAATTTTGAACTAATCGTTTTTTCCATCTCTTTCTATAAATAAAATACCTCAATACCTCTTTGCTTTCATTTAACTCTACAAAAATGCCTGGAATATATTTTCCGTCTTTAATCAAGCGATCAATCTGTTTATTGGTAAACTTGTTAGCCTTTCTCCGAATTGAGAAAAGCGCAACTATAAGAACAAGTACCGTAAATATAAGTATAAAAAGCCACCATAAGTTCTGAATAGTATCACTTAATCCACTAAGAAAATCGATTACAGAAGAACAGGATAATGTATCTTCAGGTTTAGATATTGATACAGATGAAAGATGCTTATCTGCTTGCATTATTATATCCATTTTATTCCCCCTTCTCCTTAGTTATAAAATCCTTCCTCTCTATAGCACCTACTCTAAATAACCTCAAAATATCTTAAGGCATCCTTTATCGCTTCCACTTTCTCCGCTGTCGGATGCTTCCTCGGCTGTTTCAATTCTTCTACCGCATTAGGAGCATCATACATTGGCAAGCCTAAATCTCTCTTTACCTCTGCGATATATGCGGTATGTACTTTGAAGCCATATTTTGCTTCTATGTACTCCTTTATCATTTTGTAGGTCACTCGTTCCTTGGGCTTGTATTCTTCGGCTCTTTTAGCGATATTATCAAGCGGAACTTTTCCCTCACCCTCACCAAACTCAACTTTTACATTGATATGTCCGTCTGGCTTTTTGTGGGAAAGCAGTACCACCGTCTCCACATGTGTCGTATACGGGAAAAGGTCGCAGGGTGTTGCCTTTACCATGCGATAGCCCAACTTCTTCAAATATTTCAAATCTCTTGCCAGTGTCTCCGGGTTGCAGGAAATGTATACAATCCGGTTGGGGGACAGCTTGGCGATGCAGGAAAGGAAGGTTTCATCGGAGCCACTGCGGGGTGGATCCATCATGACCACATCCACCTTTTCTCCGCTTTCTGCAAGCTGGATGGCAAATTGTCCCGCGTCCTTCTGATAGAACTGAATGTTTTTCACACCGTTGGTTTTCGCATTCATTACCGCATCCCGGACAGCGTCCTTATTCAGTTCCACTCCAAGCACTTTTCTAGACTTTTCACTGGCTACGATGCCGATGGTTCCTGTGCCACAGTAGGCATCCAACACTGTTTCCTTTCCTGTGAGAGCCGCATATTCCATGGCTTTCCGATATAGCACTTCGGTCTGCGCCGGATTTACCTGGTAAAAGGATTTCGGGGAAATGCGGAAGGTATAGCCGCAAATCTCGTCCTCAATATAACCCTTACCGTACAGCACATGCTCTTTCTCCCCCAGTACCATGCTGGTAGCTTTGTCATTCACATTTAATACAATGGAGGTAATCTCCGGGTGGCGCTTGCACAGCGCCTTCACAAAGTTATTTTTGGAAGGTAAAATGGGAGATCCCAACACCAGCACCACCAGAATCTGGCCGGTGGCATGTCCCACGCGAATCAATACATGGCGAAGCAGACCATAGCCTGTGTCTTCATCGTAAGCTCTGATTTTAAAGGATTTCGCCAATTCATCAATGGTACAGAAAATGGCATCCGCCTTCTCATTTTCTAACAGACAGCTTTCCACCGGTACTACACGGTGGGTCTTTTCCTCATAATTGCCATGGTAGACACCCCTTCGCTTGTCGTAGGCATAAACCGCATGCACCTTATGACGGTAATGCTCCGGCTGTTTCATGCCCAGAATCGGTTCCACTTTTCCATAAGGGCGCAGCAAATCCTCCACCATTTTCTGTTTTCTGGCAAGCTGCTCTTTGTAAGGAGTCGCCAGCATACTGCAGCCTCCGCATTTTCCTGCTGCAGGACAAAGCGTATTCTTTGACCGGGTTTTTGATTGATTTCCAATGTTCCGGTTATTTTCTTTTTTTATGGCAGGTTTTCCGTTATTTTCCTTCATCATGATCTCCGTTTTCCGGCATAACGCCGTATCAAAAATTTCGCTGTTTCAAATAATTTCTTATATATCAAAAAAATCCATTTCAAAATGAAATGGATTTTTCTAATCGGAGTGACAAGATTCGAACTTGCGACCTCTACCTCCCTAAGGTAGCGCTCTAGCCAAACTGAGCCACACCCCGACAACGAAATTTATTATATCGGAACATCCGAAATAAATCAAGTCTTTTTTTGCAATTTTTTAAAAAATTTTATCAAACCAGTTTTACATAGATTAATTTTGCTCTGCCGTGGTCGGTACGCTCGCTTTTTACCTCAAGTCTAGGGCAGTTTTTCACAAATTCAATCAATTTCTTATAACCATAGTTCCGGCAGTCAAAATCCGGATACTGTTTCATCAGATTATTCCCCAATTCGCCCAGGTACATCCAGCCGTCCTCGTCCGCCTTGGCGTCCACCAGGTCAATGAGGAAATCATGGATTTCGTCAATACTGGTAATCGGTGCCACCTCTGGCTCCTTCTCCAGCAGTTCCTTCTCAGTCTCTTTCACATTGGAACTGCCGTTCTTCTTCCGGGTTTTCTTTTTCTTGGGGTGAGTGGCATTATACAGGACATCCAGCGTCTTAAACACACGGCAGGCTTTGACAAAAGCCGCCGGAGTTTTACTCTCCCCCATGCCGATAATGTCCCGTCCGGATTCCCGCAAGCGCATGGCCAGCCGGGTAAAGTCACTGTCAGAGGAAGCCAGAATAAAACCATCGATGGCATTGCCATACAGAATATCCATGGCATCAATGATCATGGCTGAGTCCGAAGAATTTTTCCCTGTGGTGTAGGTATACTGTTGGATGGGAGAAATGGAATTTTCCAACAGCACCTCTTTCCAGGAGGCTTTTGCCGGATCCGTCCAGTCCCCGTAGCTTCTGCGGATGGTAATATTTCCAAATTCTTTGGCCTCACTCAAAATCGTATCAAGATATTTGGGTGAAATATTATCTGCATCGATTAACAATGCATATTTTGCTTCTTTTTCCATATTATGTCAACCTTCACTTCTAAGCAGCCTGCGACGGGCTGTAATGCTACACTATGTCGAATCTACACAATCATGTCAATTTTTCGATATCCCAATACCTACGGAACGAAATTCAAGGTCATAAGACGGTCAATGTAACGCTCCACACACTCCACTACCACAATCTGGGGATTATACTGGGTGCCAATTAATTCCGGTGTGAAATCCAGCACACTCACATAATCCACCTGCGGACAGTAGTTATCCTGCATAATAAATTTCAGATACTCGGAAAAGGAGTCTCCCACAATCAAAATGTTGGCATCCACCCACTGTCCATGATCATAGCTTTCCGGTCGGATACTGAAAAACTGGTCTGCCGGGAAATAAGCATCCATGTTACTGATCCGCGCCAGATCCCGGATATAATATTCCCTGTTTTCTTCCACGTCAAAACTGGCATCCTCAATTCCGTGATAAGTACCATTCAATACACGGAGCAGATTCTGGGCGCCGATAAAAGCACCTCCCAGATTCCAGTGGGTATCGTATTTATAGTAAAGCTGCATGGTATCCTTTGCAGCCATCATGTCATCCTTGGTATAGGCGATTTCCAGATCCGTATGCGCCCGAAGATACTCCACTAACAGATCCTCTTTCGATACGGAAGTCATTCGGTATACACTGTCCGGCATATATTCAGCATATACCGTTTCCTTATTGGGGTTAAACTCCATCACCATACGAATTCCCCGGGACGCCAGATAATCCCTTTGAGCGGTGAGGTTCTCTGCAATCTGCTGCAGCTGTTCCTCACTGTAATGATTGATTCCCCGGTAGTCCCGAATGGGGCTGCCATCCCCTTCCGTTTTGTAAAAGAGCCAGCCGTTCTTTCCCATCAGTACCTGGGATGACTGCAGATAGCGGTCTCCCGTCAGTTTCATGGACAGCACGGAATTCCACATGGAAAAGGTGTCCTTCCAGGCAGCATTCTGCTCAAAGGTATCGCAATAATCCAGTACCACATCCAGAGCATCTTTTCCCTGTGGTTTCTGGTATACCTTTCCCGTTTCCACGGCTGTCGCCACTCCCATCACCATGATAAAAACCAGAAAGGCAATGGTAACCACAATTTCTCGCAAATATTTTTTCATAAAAAACTGTCACCTCATCAGAAGTTAAAATAAATAAACGGATTGTAGGAATTGTTGAGAATATATGCCACTGCCAGAAACAGAATGCACAGCAGAAATACGGTGTAAATCACGTTCCAGGCCGGTTTTTCATGCCATTTTTCATCCATCCGTTTCACCACAGGCACACAGGCAATAAGAGCTGCCACATAGTACATCCAGTTCTGTGCTAAAAGTGCCGTCACCCCTGCATCCATCCAACCCGCTGCATGGATCCCGAACATTGCTTTTATGTAGGTCAGAGCCTGCCCGATATTGTCAGCCCGGAACAGCACCCAGCCCAAGATCACAAAGAGCATGGTGTAAATATGTCCAAACACTGCCAGCCCTTTGCTGCTCTTGTCCATTTTTTTCCCAAGGCCGGTCAGTTTCTCGAAGGTGAGCAGGACGAAGTACATCAGTCCCCAACCGATAAAAGTCCAGTTGGCACCGTGCCAGATACCGGTGAGTGACCATACCACGAACAGATTAAACACCAGACGTGCTTTGGATTTCACCCGGCTGCCACCCATGGGAAAATACACATAATCCCGGAACCAGGTCTGCAGGGAAATATGCCATCTGCGCCAGAATTCCGAAACAGATTTCGCAATATAAGGATAATTGAAGTTTTCTTCAAAATGAAAGCCGAACATCTGACCTAAACCGATTGCCATATCGGAGTAACCGGAAAAGTCGAAGAAAATCTGCAATGTATAGGAGATTGCTCCCAACCAGGCTGCCGCAGTGGAGGCATGGAAAGCACTTCCGGAAATTGTTCCGAAAATGGTGTCTGCCACCAGTCCCATATTGTTGGCAATGAGTACCTTTTTTCCCAGACCGATAATAAAACGGCATACGCCTTTGGTGAAATCCTCCAGGTTTTCCTCCCGGTGGGCAATCTGCTGTGCAATCGTCTCATACCGCACAATCGGTCCTGCAATCAGCTGAGGGAAAAAGGCGATATACAAGCCTACATTTAAGGGATTCTTCTGTACCTGTCCCCGTCCCCGGTACACATCAATGGTGTAGGACATTGCCTGGAAAGTAAAGAAAGAAATGCCGATGGGCAGAATAATTCCCGGATTGACCAGGTTGGTATGGGCAAAACGATTCAGGTTATCAATGACAAAACCGGTGTACTTAAATCGTCCCAACACCCCTAAGTTAATCGCCACATCCACTGCCAGCAATAGTTTACATAACGTAGTTTTTTCCTTTGTCCAATCCACCAGCAGACCAAACATCCAGTTAATCAGAATAACAAACAGAATCAACGGCAGATAGTCTCTTCCTCCGGAAACATAGAAAAATAAGCTGACAATCAGCAGAAAAATATTTTTGGCATGCGTAGTTTTGCGTAAGAACGCATAATACACAAACAGAACTATCGGTAAAAACAGAAACAGGAATTCCTCACTGGGAAAAAGCATGATTCCTCTCCTCTCGTGTTATCTCAATCTTTTTCATTGTATCACACTTTTTCCAAATAAAAAACAGGAAATGAACACACAAAAAGCCGTGGATGCATTGTATACATCCACGGCCTCACTTCAGTCTATTTTCTATTTTCTATTAACGATCATTGCCCTGCATAAAAGGAGCAAAAGGATTGCTGTATTGCTGTTCCTCCTGGGACTGACTGTTCTGGTCTCTGCTCTGTCCACTCTGTGCAGACTGGGCTGCCTGTTCATTTAAATCCAATGTAACAGACAAAGTAACCTCGGCATAGCCTTCATTACTCATACGTTCCACAACCACATCCACCGTCTCACCTGCTTTATAATACTGCAGTAAAGACTTGATCTCAGAGACAGAGGTTACAGTCTGGCCATCGAATTTGGTAATGATATCTCCCTGACGGACGCCTGCTTTCTGTGCTGCACCTCCCTCGGTAGCTTCTGCAACATAGACACCTGCAGGGATACCATACGCCTGTGCATCACTGGATACATCCTGGCAGGAAATACCTAAATAGCCTTCCTCAGAAGCATCTACTTTTTCTCTGGTCACACGATTCTCCAGTTCATTCAGAATAGGAATGGCAGTGGAGATAGGGATGGCATAGCCCATACCTTCTACTTTGGTCTCCGCCAGTTTTGCAGAGTTAATACCAATAACCTGGCCCTTCATATTAAACAGGGCACCTCCGGAGTTACCTGGGTTAATAGCGGCATCAGTCTGAATCAGATTTGCCGTCATGTTGTCCATCTGTACTTCACGGTCAAGGGCACTGATGTAACCACTGGTCACGGACTGTCCATAGCCTAATGCATTACCAATGGCAACTACCTGTTCGCCCACAGTCAGCTCGTCAGAGTTGCCAAGCTCTGCTATTTTAATGGTAGAAAGCACATCCTGAGGGATATCGCTTAATTTAATTGCTACAATTGCCAGATCGTTGGAGGCATCGGTACCTTTGGTATGTGCCTCATAGACCTGATCCACATCATCATTGAAACATACGGACAGCTCCTCTGCTCCCGATACTACATGGTTATTGGTTGCAATGAGCAGTTCCTCATCATTTTGTCCGACGATAATACCTGATCCTGCACTCTCGCTTTCCTGCTGCATGGTGCCAAACCAGCTTTGTACCTCGGTGACACCTTTATTGGTAATGGCTACCACGGAAGGCATACACATCTGTGCAATGTCGGAAACCGTATAAGTACCATCATCAGCAGCCGTTACCGTTGCCTGGCTGATTGCCGGCTTACTGTCTGTCGTGGAGCCAACGGTGGGAGTGGTATCCTCCTGCTCTGTCACTTCCTGGCTTTCCTGTACCTGTGCGGTCTGCGTTCCTAACGCTTTATTTGCAGCAAAATTGACACCCTGAAAAGTGCAGCCGGCCACCAGTCCAAATACCAGTCCGAAAGCAATTGCCTTGCCGATTCCTCTTGCAAAATTATGGGGTTTCTTTTGTTTATTAGGTTTCTGAGGTTCCGGTGTCTGCACCGGCTGTCCTAAATTCCAATTCTGATTCTGGTTTTCATATTCATACATAACACTCTCTCCTTCCAACCATCAGAACATTCCTGACGGGATCTCTCTTTTCCTTTGTTCTGAATATAGAATAAAAAAGAAATGTTATGTAATTTTGTTCATTTTGTGAAAAAACTGTGTTTTTTATTTCTGTAAAACCCAGGGCTCTTTTTCCTGTAGTCCCATGTTCCAAAGTTCGAGGTTCTGCTCATCCCACTCCTGCTCCGGGGCGTAAAACTTCAGCATATGAACCAGCTTTGTAATCCGCTCGTCCTCGGTGTCAAAGCCCTCAAAGGCATTGACGGTGTCCTCGCGGAGCTGCTCCGGAGTTGTAATCTCCGGTGGCGTCTTTCCGCACACGTTATAAAGCAGCCCACAGGCATACGCCATCTCGTAATTGCCCATAATCACTGCTGTTTTCTGCTTCGACTTGATGATAATGGACATTTTGGCAAGTACCGGCACCATAAATTTCACCTCTATTTTCTGGATACAACTTCTACCACGAACTCCCACACCCGCTTGGTGGAGGAAATGCTGAGTTTCTCCTCGGTGGTGTGGATGTCTCTCATATCCGGTCCGATGGAAACGCAGTCCAAATCGGAAATTTTGGCAGAAAGCAGACCGCATTCCAGTCCCGCATGGATTGCCTGGATTTCCGGTGTCTTGCCATACATTTCCTCGTAAATTGCCACCATCTTCTCCCGGAGTTTGGAATCTTTGCGGAATGCCCATCCGGGGTAGGTTCCCGCTGTGTCGCAGTGACCGCCGGCAAAACCTACAATGGTGTAAATCCTGCGAATCAGATTTTCCTTGCTGCTCTCCACGGAACTGCGCACGGAAAAATGCATGGATACTTCCTTCTCTCCGGTTTTTACTACGCCCATATTTAAGGAGGTTTCCACCAGTCCCGGTACATCGGCGCTATTTGCCTGCACACCGTTTGGTAAGGTCAGCATCACCTGTGTTACTTTTCTGGCAGAATCTGCGTTCATCGCATCTGCCTCTTCCTTTTCCCACCGGGTAAGGCTTACCTGGAAATCCGGGTCTTTGGTGGCAAGTTCGTTCTGAATATCCCTCTCGCTCTTGCGGACGGCTGCCTCAAACGCCTCGGTTTTTTCCTCCGGCACAAGAAGCTGTACCTCGGTCTCTCTGGGAATGGCATTGTCTGCCAGACCGCCCTCCAGACTCATCAGATAAAGATTTTCTGCACCGATGGTATCCTGCACCTCGGACAAAATCCGTCCTGCCAGCACATTGGAATTGCCGCGCTCCAGTTTAATCATCTCGCCGGAGTGACCGCCCTGCAACCCTTTTACAAACAGCTCATAATGAATGCCACTCTTATGCTCCAGTTCCACCGGCACATGACAGTTGACTCTTGCGCCGCCTGCACAGCTTGCCAGGAAAATGCCTTCCTCCTCGGAGTCCAGATTTAACATACGGTGTCCCTTTAACATGGATAAATCAATGGCACGGGCACCGTCCATTCCCGTTTCCTCCTCGGTGGTGATGACAACCTCCAGGCGGGGATGCTTGATGGTATCGCTGTCTAACAGTGCCAGACTGTAAGCTACGGCAATACCGTCATCGCCCCCTAAGCTGGTTCCCTCTGCGTAAGCCCAGTCCCCATCCACGGCGATACGTAAACCGTCTTTTTTCATGTCAATGTCACAGGCAGGAGTTTTCACCGCCACCATGTCCATATGTCCCTGCAAAATCAAAGGCTCCTCGTTCTCGTACCCTTCCGATGCCTCCTTAATAATAATCACATTTTTTGCCGCATCCTGGTAATGCTCCAGCCCTCTTTCTTTGGCAAAGCTTACCAGATAATCACTGATTTGTCCCACATTGCCTGAGCCGTGGGGAATGGAACAGATCTTTTCAAAAAATCCAAACACACTCTTTGGTTCTAATTGTTCAAATGCTCCCATTGTCTTACCTCCATTGTCGATTTCGATTCTGTTTTCCATTGTAACAGAGTTTGAAAAAAAAGGCAAAAAAACTCCGTGCCAAACGACACGGAGCTTGTACTCATTTATAGGAATTATGCCAGTTTGCTCTTCGCTAACTCAGCCAGGGTTTTAAATCCCTCAGCATCGTTTACAGCTAACTCAGCTAACATTTTACGGTTCATATCAACACCAGCTAATTTTAAACCGTACATGAATTTGCTGTAAGACAGACCGTTCAGTCTTGCTGCTGCGTTAATACGAGCAATCCATAACTGTCTGAACTGTCTCTTTCTCTCTTTTCTTCCTGCATAAGAAGAAGTCAGAGCTCTCATTACGGACTGTTTTGCTACTCTATACTGTTTAGATCTTGCACCTCTGTAACCTTTTGCAAGCTTTAATACTCTGTTATGTTTTTTCTTTGCGTTTACGCCGCCTTTAATTCTTGCCATTTTTATGACTCCTTTCTGATAATTCGACTTTCAGCTTATAAATACGGTAAGATCTTCTTCATATTCTTAACGTTGGTAGCATCTACGATGCCAGCCTGTCTGAGCTGTCTCTTCATCTTAGTGGATTTCTTTGTTAAGATATGGCGTCTGTAAGCTTTGTTTCTCTTTAACTTACCTGTTCCTGTCGCTTTAAAACGTTTTGCAGCTGCTCTGCTGGTTTTCATTTTGGGCATATCATTTTCCTCCTGATTCTCAATCTTCTATTTTAACATCCAAACTATCGCTTTTCAGTTAAAAACATCGTCATGCTTCTTCCCTCGACCTTGGGTGCCTTTTCAATCACCGCAATATCGGAGAGTGCCTGGGCAAAATCGTCCAGAATGTGTTTGCTCTGGTTCATATGAGCCATCTCACGTCCACGGAACCGCAGGGTAATCTTCACTTTGTCGCCCTTGGTCAGAAACTTGCGTGCATTGTTAACCTTTGTATTCAGATCGTTGGTATCAATGTTGGGAGAAAGACGAATCTCTTTCACCTCAATTACATGCTGTTTCTTTTTCGCTTCTTTCTCTCTGCGAACCTGCTCATACTTATATTTGCCATAGTCTACGATCTTGCAGACAGGCGGTTTCGCTGTGGGAGCAATCTTTACCAGATCAAGACCTGCTTCCTCCGCCATCTTCATGGCATCTCTGGGGGACATAATTCCTAACTGCTCGCCGTTCTCACCGATAAGGCGGATTTCTTTGTCCCGAATCTGTTCGTTAATAAATAAGTCGCTAATAGTAGTGCACCTCCATAAGAAATTAAAAGCGAAAAAAAGTGGATAGCATAACTATCCACTGAAATCTCATCTTCTCACGGTATCCTCGTAGAAACCGCGTAGATTAAATCTGTACGCCTGTAAGCCCAATTACCACAGGGTGAGAGTGGATACTCTGCTTGTTGTCTGTTCTACACACTTAGATAGAATAGCATAGCCACTCTCCCCTGTCAAGCGGTTTTTATGATTATTTTCCAATCAAAATCATCACATCTGTGAGTTCCTGACTCTCCAGCATTACGTTACCAATGGCGTTGACTGTGACGGTGCTGTGAAGCTGATACAGTCCCGTTGTCCGGTCTAATGTAAAGAGATATGCCATATGTCCCGCATATTCTTCTCCTACATGGAGATGGATGCCTACCGTTCCCGGAAGTTTCTGCGGTTCCGCCGGTTTCATATAATAGGTAGTAAAGACTTCTGCAAAGTTGGGTATTTCACTAAAGGCTGCGCCAAAGTCCACCTGGTCAGATATTGCTCCACCGGTCAAGTCTGCACTGAAGCCCACACCGTTGCCCAGATGAATCATCAGATTGGTGTCTGTTCCATTATATTTCTGCAAGATTTCTTTTGTCAATCGGGCATGTTCCGGGGATGCTGCAATATCAACACAAAGCTGTCCCTGTGCATTGGTCTGCTCCTGTACAACCACCGGGGATACTTTTTTGGCTGTGGCTGCTACAGTACTTCTTGAAGAACTGCTGACAGAAGAAGTACTGCCTGTTCCCGAACTGCTGCCGGAGTTTCCTGTATTACTGCTGCCACCGTTACCGCTGTCGGAAGAATCACCATCAGTGCCGCCATTTTCCGGCGTATCTGCATCGTAAGCTAATGCATAGGTGGAAAATTTATTGGTTGGAAAGGTGATGGTTCCATCTGACTTATTGTGGGATGCCTGAATCCTGTCGTAAGTCGTGATTCCATCGCTGTTCTTATGTTCCCGGATGACATAGAAGGTGCCACTCTCGTTTTTCAGGTTTTCCGGCAGGCTTAAGGTTACGGATACGCTGCCCTTTAAATCCGTCAGTGGATTTTCCCAGGCTGTACTCTCATTCCCCTTGTTGACTACCTGACTCAATCCCATCGTAAGATAAAGCTGAATCTTTGCATCTCCTGCTTTTTCTTTCATTTCCTCAGCGTCTGCGACCGCGGATTCCGATGCATCGCTGATGGCAAGCTGTAAATTGCCGGAATCAATGGCGTTCTGACCATTGGCTATTTTTCCGGCGGTAATCTTGGAACTGTTGACGCTTACCTTATCAGCCTTTGGGGTAAACAAAGCGCTTAAATGGAGATTGGTTTTCGGCATGGTAAAAGTAAACTGGCTCACTGTATCTCCCGCAGTGACGGTCTGTCCGTTTAGCGCTCCTGCCACAAACTGATAACCATAGTCTGGTTTAATTTCCACAGTAACGGTACTGTCCGGTTTGATTTCCACCAGCCCTTTCTGGTCAGTCTGTTCATTGACTGCACCGATTCCATTCTGGTTATCCGCGGTTGTTGCAGAAAGGATTCTGACCGTTCCATTTGAGACTTTCGCATCTTCTCCCAGGGAACTGTCGTAAGTCCATGTCACCGTGTATGCACTGCTACCCGATTTTTTTACCACGATGTCATAGGAATCTTCCTCCGCAACGGTATAGTCCATCCAGCCATCATTTTTCGTGCCATTGATGTCTGTACCATTGATGGTTACTGCGATGTCGACGCCAAACGTTGGCAGCAGACTAATGATATGGGTATCTGCCGGTTTTACCCGGATGCTCCCCGGTGTAATCTCCACTCCATCCATTTTCATATAAGACCCATAAGTGTCGAGACAACCAGCAGCATCTGTCAGGCTTACGGATATGGTCTTTTCTTCCCCACTGTCAGTCTCCTCTGCCCTTACCTGCATAGCACTCGTTCCCCATACCAGTGAGAACATCAGCAGAAAACTTAGCAGCCACGCCATTCCTCTTTTCTTTTTCATCAGCAAATCCTCCTTGTTTTTCCGAAGGAAAAATCCGAGTCCACTGGCGAGGAGAGGATTTTCCTCCTTTCTTTTGTTGCACTTTCTCTATGTCATTCTTTTTCTTCCGTTGAAGTTTCCACCGGAAGCTGAATTTCCCAGTTATAATAAAACTGCAACAGTCCGATTCTGGACTTTGTGCCCGTCTTTTCGTTCAAAGACGCCATATGGCGGTATAGCGCCGCTCTGGAGATAAACAACTGATCTGCAATCTGCTGTACCCCCTCGTCGGAATCCAGCAGGACACGTAATACATCCTGCTCCCTTGCCGTTAGCGTAAACATTTGCGCAAAGGCATCAAATCTTGCGGCTTCATCCACTGTTGCAGGAATTGCCACAGTATCTTCCTTTTCCGGCATAACAGGTACAAACTGTGCATTGTAAATATAGGTAGTAATACTGATCAGCATAAATAACACCAGTGCTGAAATAATCATTGTTATGGTATTCTGTGATACCAGCAAAAATACAGAGGTTGCGCTGGTCACCACAGCACAGAAATTATTTACAGCCCGTCCCAGCCCTGCCCATAGCTTTGGCAGTTTCATGTAACGGGACAGTTCTATGAACTCCGTGGTAAAATATACTACAAAAAATCCCGATGACAGGTAAAAGGCAACCAGTCCAATAAGAAATTCTCCACCAAACTCGATGATAACCACACATGCCGTGGACAATAGAGTGACACAGTACATGAGTAAACTCATATATTTTCTCTGTTTCCAGTCAAAGGCACATCCTGCTGCAAGTCCGCTGAGTGCCAGAAGAAGCCTCGGCCATTGCCCCACATCGACTTTCCCTGCCGCATGAACCAGTGTCACCGCGTTGTCCAGAGAGGCAAAGATACATGCCATTAATGCCACAATCAGGATTAACATACATGCAGCCACCCCTCTGTTTCGGACAAGATAGCGGTCTTCTATTTGATCCTTTCCCATTCCGTCAATTGCAGTCGTTTCCTGTGCCTTCCATCTTAGAATCAAAATAACAAAGGTCGTGAGAAACACGGTCAAAACAACTGCTTCCAATGCATCATTTTTAATCAGATTATTATTCAAAAACTGTAAAAAAATTCCCAATGCATAAGCTGTCCCCACAGTTCTCGCCAGATACTGACTTTTTCCCATACATTTCGCCGTCATATAATGAACGGCACTTCCCAGCACGCCAAGAATAAAAAACAGCACGCCTCCGGAAACCATCAATATTTTATAGGAAAGATGCTGTTGTATCAGGAAAATACAGACAATTCCCACCACAGTGACAACAAAACCCGTCAGGTAAAAGAATCCGTCTTTTTCACTTATAAGGCGACTTATCAGCGGAAACAGCAGAAAACCAGCCACACTGATTCCCAGAATATAGTTCTGTGCCAGAACTACTTCCTCTGTCCCTGCCACCGTCATCATCATATTGTCAAATAAGTATTCCGTGCCCAGGAAAATACAGTAAAAGAGTGCCAGTGCAGAAATTACTTTTTTCATTCGTTTTCCCCACGTTCATGAAGCAATTCCATGAACAATTTGTATTTTTCATTATAGACAATTGTCTCTCCTGTACAAGTTGACAAATGTCTCAATCATTCTTTAAAACTAAAAAGGGCGCTATTTCCATCTTTCAACAGAAAAAGCGCCCTGTGTCACTTCTATCGCTCCTTAAAGGTTGCGCAGTTGGTGGCGTCACAATCACAGGCATTATTGCCCCGGATATCTACATGATCTGCCGTGCATTTATAATCGCTGTTATAAACACACTTGGATGCTTCACAGTCGATACTGATTATTCGTTTGGGGTGACATGCATTGGATGCGTTGTCTGCTGTTTTATTTACAAAGCTTTCACAACAGGTGTCTGCCTCGTTCTTTGCATGTCTGCCTCCCACCATGATGTCGCCTTTACAGCAACATCTGTCTGCATTGTAGGAACAGTTTTCTACTCCACATTTTAAATCTGCCATCGTAAATACTCTCCTTTCGCAATGTTATGCATCTTGCAATAGTAGTATTTACGGAGCATTTCTTTTTTATTCTGAAAAAAATTGTAACTATTTTGCTTCTTCCTGCACTTCTTCCTTACGGATTGCCTTGGTACGGATTTCTTCGCAGATCTGGCTGACAAAATCTGCCAAAGGCTTCTGGCCCTCGTCTCCTGTGAAACGGCTGCGCACGGATACCAGTCCCTGCTCTTCCTCCTGCTGACCTACTACCAACATATAAGGCAGTTTCGCCATTCTAGCCTCGCGGATCTTGAATCCGATCTTTTCAGAGCGGTTATCCACGGTGACATCCACACCGTTTTTCTTCAGTTCTGCACGAACCTTTTCCGCATACTCCTCATATTTCTCAGAAATAGGAAGGACACGAACCTGTTCAGGGCAAAGCCATGTAGGGAATTTGCCTGCATAATGCTCGATAAGCCACGCCAGGGTTCTCTCGTAGCATCCCATGGAAGTTCTGTGGATAATCCAGGGACGAACCTTCTCACCATTCTGGTCAATGTAGTACATGCCGAAGTTCTCAGCAGATGCACAGTCAAGCTGAATGGTTACCATAGTATCTTCTTTGCCATAAACATTTTTGGCCTGAATATCGATCTTAGGTCCGTAGAAAGCAGCCTCGTCGTCAGCCTCGGTGTAAGCGATGCCGTTTTTGTCCATGACATCTCTCAGATACTGCTGGGTGCTGTTCCAGTATTCATCATCCCCCAGATATTTCTTTTTATTATTGGGATCCCACTTGGAAAGACGGTAGGTTACATCTCCGTCAATGCCAAGGGTTTTCATTACATAGTGGGCAAGCTCGGTACATCTGGTCAGTTCCTCCTCTGCCTGGTCGGGACGGAGAATGATGTGTGCCTCGGTGATGGTAAACTGGCGTACACGGGTCAGACCATGCATCTCACCGGAATCCTCGTTACGGAACAGGGTGGAAGTCTCAGACATTCTGTAAGGTAAATCTCTGTAGGAATGCTGTTCGTTCATGTATACATAATACTGGAAGGGACAGGTCATGGGACGCAGTGCCATGGTCTCCTTGTCCTCGTCATCTTTATTTAAAATAAACATGCCGTCCATGTAGTGGTCCCAGTGTCCAGAGATTTTGTACAAATCAGCCTTTGCCATCAAAGGTGTTCTGGTGCGGACATAACCCCACTCGTTGTCCTCCAAGTCTTCAATCCATCTCTGGAGTTTCATGATCATTTTGGTTCCCTTAGGAGTAAAAAGAGGAAGTCCCTGGCCGATAACATCCACGGTGGTAAACAGTCCCATCTCACGGCCTAATTTGTTGTGGTCACGTCTCTTCGCATCCTCCAGTTTGTCCAGATATGCAGTAAGTTCTTCCTTCTTATTAAAAGCAGTACCGTAGATACGCTGTAATCTTGCTTTTTTGGAATCCCCTCTCCAATATGCCATGGAGGAAGAAATCAGCTTGTAAGCCTTAATGTTTTTGGTGCTCATCAGGTGAGGGCCTGCACACAGATCCACAAATCCCCCCTGATCATAGAAGGAAATCTCTGCTCCTTCCGGTAAATCCTCAATCAGTTCTACTTTGAAAGGCTCGTTGCGCTCCTGCATGAATTTGATTGCCTCTTCTCTGGGAAGAGTGAAACGTTTGATTTCATGTCCCTCTTTGATGATTTTTTTCATCTCAGCCTCAATTTTGTCCAGATCCTCTCTGGAAAAAGGATCTGCATCGAAATCATAATAGAAACCATCCTCGATGGAGGGGCCGATGGTGCATTTTGCATTGGGGAAAAGACGCTTTACTGCCTCAGCCATTACATGGGCTGTGGTGTGACGCAGAGTCTGTAAACCGCCCTCATCGGTTGCAGTGAGAATATTTAAAGTGCAGTCCTCATTTACCTCGGTACGCAGATCTACTACCTTACCATTCAGTTCACCGGCACAAGCCACTCTGGCAAGTCCCTCGCTGATGTCTGCTGCAATTTCATAAACAGTCATCGCTTTGTCATACTCTTTAAAAGAGCCATCTTTCAATGTTACTTTCATCATGTTTTCTCCTTTTCCTAGAAATAAAAAAAACCATACGTAAAAATACGCATGGACGATAATTGTCGCGGTTCCACCCTGCTTGCAGATACAAACTTCCATCTGCCTCTCAACTGATGATAACGGAATCACCGGGCTTTATTAAAGCCACTCCGGGGTGGTCTTCAGATGAACTTCCTCCTGGATGCTTCCACCACTGCGGTTTTCCACAGGCATCTTTCTCTGGGGATTTCATTTATCCTACTCTTCCCGTCAACGTGTTTTCTTATTTGACTCTATATTATGCGCAAATTTTCATTCTGTAAAGAGGTTTTCCAAAAATTATTTATTTTCCTCTTCCTTTTCCAGGGCAGAGTCCATCAGCTTTAACAGTTCCAAAGCACTTCTGAAATTAACCTGTTTTTTGCCCTCTACCCAGGAGACCGTTCCCTGCCAGGTGTGATTTTCCTGACTTTTCACGGACACAACAAAATTCTGTACGGTGTCTTTCTCTATTGCTTTCATTAGTCATGTCGCTCCCTTTGTCTGCTTCTCATGTTTCCATTGTAACAGGACACGGTCACACCATGGTCACATAGGGATCATTTTTTGTAAATATTTTTGAATTATGTCAATTAATCCCCACTCACCGTCATATTCTCCAAGGCATTGTCCCTCTGTCGAGAATACCCTGCCCTGCCAGCTGGCATTGCGTCTTGACTCCACCAGAACATCCAATGTGGCAATTTCTCCACAATACTGCTGCATGTCCTGATACATCACATCGGTTGCAGGCACACCCTGATACGCCGCGTTAGGGGCAGATACTTTCTTAAAACTCCGTTTTTCCTGAAAAGACTGCGGATACCCGGTCTGATCAAACAAGGCATCCATCTGCAAAATTAACTCCCTAAACTCTGCAAACTGAAGTTCACCTTCACAGAGCGGTGAATAGATCCGTCCCCGCAAGTCCACCGCGGTATCATCAATACACACTCGGAAACTATTGGGCGGATATTTTTTTTCCATCTGATTCATATTTGTACCACGCCTTCTACGCTTTCGTCCTTTTATTTCACAATCGCGCTGGCAGCGATTACTTCCTCCACATCCATACGCACCTGCAATCCTTTGATCTTGGAACTTGCCTGATAAAATCTGGACAGTACACGGTTAGTCACCAATGCACTATTCTCATAGCTGCAGGAGTTTAACATCACTACATACTGTGTCGAACTGTACCCGGAAACCACATCCCCGATCCGCAGCGTGTCACACAGAACTTTTTCCAGAATACTCATTGCCCTTTGCATATTGTCTTTAGCCACATCGGTTCCCAGTCTGGAATAAATTTTGGGGTCCATGGCGATTGTAAAGAGCACCAGATATTCCGACATTCCAAGACGTCTGATTTTGCGGGCTTCCAAATGATAGATTTCTCTAAAAACCGTATAACCGCACAAATATGCTCCATTCACTTTCTCTTCCGTAATCTCCGATGACATCTCATTGATATCAGAAAGAGTCTCACCGTTATTCATGTTGATCAGTTCCCTGCTGAGTTCTGTCAGCAAAGGGGTATTGCGTACTCCCAACTGATCATACAGAATCTTCTCCACTTTTTCAAAAGCTTCCTTTGCCTGCGCCTGTTTGTTCTGACGCATATAAGACCGGACCAAAAGAGTATTCAACTGTTCATCCAGTACCTCATAATGCAGTGCCTCCACGCAGACTAATTCCATCTGGTGAAATTTGCCCTCATCCAGATATAATTGTGCCATTTCTTTCACACTGGTGATATACATGGAATGATAATAGGTGGATAGTGTCAGAATCCAGAATACATCGGTGGATGACAGCATGAAATCGCCGCCATACATAGCCACTGCATCCTCATAATAAGAGAGCCGTTCCTCTTTTTCCAGATCCGGTCTCCTGGCTGTTTCCAGATTTTTCTCAAATTCCTCACAATCCATGATGACATCGATTTCAGAATTCCAGGAATAAAATCCTTTCTTCGATAAAAGATAATCAGAGTCGCCCAGTTCTGTTTTTAACAGATTTCTCAGGCGATACATTAAATTTTTCAACGCTCCCGAAGGATTGTCAATCTCATCCTCCTGCCACAGTGCTGCACACAGTTCCTGCACAGTGAGCGGATGATCTCTGTGTAATAGCAAATATAGAAGAAGCTTCTTTAACATATCCGAACGGATATTTTTGTCATTGATGCTCCCCTGTTCGTTTGCAATTTGAAATCTCCCCAAAGTATTAACCACAATATTCATTTATATCCCCTATATTTTCCCTATCTTTTTATCTGCTATGCAATCACTTTCGTGAAGTAACGCGATAAATCCCCTTTATAGACAAAAGGCGGGGAGCACATCCCCGCCATGCAGTCCTTTTATGCGTTCTTGCCGCAGCATTTCTTATACTTCTTACCACTTCCGCAAGGGCAGGGATCGTTGGGATAAACTTTCTCCGGTTTGCGAATTGTTGTGGAAGCTTTCTGTTCTTTGTAGAGAGCCTTGCGTTTTCCCTCGTCAAAAATCTGCTCCCATTCGGGCAGATTGTACAACCACTCTGCATCAGCTGCTACCATATTTTTGTATAAGAGTTCCTTGTCAAAATCAAGGCTGACAGCGGTATCCTCTTCCATCTCCTCGATGGGGTTGGGAACCTTTAAGGAATCATTGATTCCATCCAGGAAACCGGTCATGGTCATTAAGTCCACTCCGTATTTCTCAGCCAGTTCCTTTACTGTTCCGGATACTGCCTCGTCGGGATTCTTTAATAATTCTGCATAAATATTTTTTTCCAGCTGGAAATATTTGGTCCACAGCGCCTGCAGTTTCTGTCTGTCTACGCTCTCAGAATACGCCATGTCTCTCCACTGCTCTAATAATGCCATTTCTTACCTCCATACCAGAGTGTTCTTTACAGAACAACTCAGAATTGAATTCAGTATATTACAAAATCGCGGTAAAGTCCAGTTTTTCATAAAACTTTATACCTGCCCGTCTTCTTTCCCTTCCTGTTTGTCCTGAAGGATATCCAAAGACGCAATGGTGTGCTTCTGCTTCAGCCAGCCGTACATTCCGATATAAATCCAAAGTAGAATCGGAAGCCCGATCGTGGCTACGATACAAGCCTGAAATAATCTTCCCCACCCTGGAAAATCCAGGCATGCTACAATAAAGGTGACTACATACATGGCAACTAACAGCAGGATACATACAATGGCTGCAATCTGCTTTGCACTCTTCTTTTGCTTCTTGTCTTGTTCCTTCATGATTTTTCCTTTCCTTCCGCCGCGCTGTAACGGACAATAATCAGTTCCACGCTCATCTGATCATTCATACGGCCGGTTTTCACTGCTTCCTCTGCACTTACACAGGCATTAACCGCTTCCCGCAGATAAGAGGTTTTGAATTTGGATGCCTGCCGGACATATTTTCCTGCAATAAAACTATGCAATCCCACCTTCTCTGCGATTGCCTTGTCTCCGTATCCCTTAGCCGACAGTTCTTTTACCTGCAAAAGCAGATTGAACTGTCTCGCTATGAGGAACAGAATTCGCATGGGAGGTTCTTTCAGAGTCAACAGATCATAATAAAGGGTCAATGCCTCTTTCTGCCTTTTCCCTGCAATGGCATCCACCATATCAAAGATCTGATTTGTGACCTGTCTGGTACAGATCTCATTCACATCTTCCCCTGTCACCACATCCTTTTTCATGCAATAGCATAAGAGCTTTTCCATCTCCGTCCGGATGTTACTCATATCCGTTCCCGTATGTGTCAGAAAAAGGTTCAGAGTATTCTCCGAAATCTGTTTGTTCTCTTTTTTCAGCATGGTCAGCACCCAACGTTTCAGGGTTGTCTCATCCTGCTTTCCAAATTCAATGGCGGCGCCATTCTTTTGAACAACCTTATACAGCTTACTCCGCTTATCCACCTCGGCTTCCACAAATACAAAATATGTGGTGGGTGCCGGGCTATCCAGATATGCTGCCAGTTCCTCACCGCCCTTTTTAAACAATCCGCTGTTCTCCAGAAAAATTACCCGTCTGTCTGCAAAAAACGGCATGGTTTCTGCCAGATCAATGACCTCCGGTACTGGTACATCCTTTCCTTCATAATATTTAAAGTTCATGGTGTCCCCATCGGGTACCAGGGCACTTTTCAGTTTGTCACGATACTGCTTGCGCAGATAGTCTTCCTCTCCGAAGAGCAGATAAATCTGCTTAAACTCTCCGGATTTTAAATCTGCAATAAGTCGCTGCATCTCTACTCTGTTCTCCGTTCACACTGATCTCCGTTTATAATTGCCAACACCCGTTCTGCTGCCGGTGAAAGTTTTCTTTTTCTGTCTGTCACCACACAAAACTGGCGTTTGGGAATGATTTTATTAAATCTAAGTTCAAACAGTTTTCCGTTTTCCAGATCTTCTCTGGCAAACTCCTTCATCACGCTTCCCACTCCCAGATTACGAAGGGCAAACTGAACGATCATATCACTGGTGGCAAGTTCAAACTCCGGCTGCAGTGTCACTCCGTTTTCCCACAGGAAACGATCCATATAGCTGCGGGTACTGGTTCGCTGCTCCAAAGAAATAATTGGCATATGCTCCAGTTCCTGCAAATCCAGCATGCGGTTTTTGTAGGTGATGAACCTGCGTCCTGCCACAAACACATCCTCAATTTCCTTTACCGGGATCACCTGAATATTTTCTCCGCTCTCAAAGGGAGTGCTCACTACGCCAAAATCAATCTCTCCTTTTGAAAGCAGCTCCAGGGTCGCCGGTGTGGGGGCATTGGTGACATTTACCTTAATGGCCGGATACCTCTCATGAAAGATTTCCAGATAAGGCAGCAGATAGAATCGCAAGGTCATATCACTGGCTCCGATCCGTACTTCTCCCAGATCCAGGTTTAACATTTCCCGCAGTTTCTGTTCGCCCTGTTCCACACTTTTCACTGCCTGCTCCGCAAAAGGGTAAAGCAGTTCTCCTTCCGGGGTGAGCCGGATTCCCCGGGAAACCCGGGTAAAAAGCTTTGCCCCCAGTTCCTCTTCCAGAAGTTTTATGGTCTGACTGACCGCAGGCTGGGAAATGGAAAGTTCCTTTGCCGCCACCGTGAGACTGGCATGGCGCGCTGCTGTATAAAAGACTTTGTAATACTCCAGATTACTCATCAGTTAAATTTAAACACTTTCTGTGCCAGACGATATCCGCTGACAGAAATCTTTCTGCCTCCTTTACCCGGCAGATTGGTAGATCCGCACAGTAAACCATAGCGCAGATGGCTGAACAGCAACACATCTTTTGCTTTAATGTACTCCCAGAGTTCCTTTCTCTTTGCCAGATTTTCCTCTGTACCGGATTTGATCGCCAACACGGTAGAAATGGTGGTAATAATCTCCAGATAGTTGAGCATATAGGAGCGCAGTTTTTTATTGCTGCAGATTTTTGCTCTATTCTCTACGAAATAGTCCACCATCAGTTTATTGACCTTGATCTGCTGGTCAATTCTTGAAATCATGACCTGTTCGTTTACAGACTGGTCTGCACGTCCTATGTAATAACGATAGAAATTCACATCCAGGTAATACATGGTTTTCACATAAGGAAGGGGCTCATATACATAAATGTTATCTACATAGAAAGTATGCTCCGGAAGTTTGAGTCCACACTCACGCAACAGTTTCGTACGATAGATTACCGAGTGCATCAGGATATATTGTCCCTTGAAAAAATGGCGCACATCATCCCAGCCAAACAGAACTCCTTCCGGAATTGCATGTTGATAACGCATCACTTTGTTACGCTTTTCTCCGACTTTTTCATAGACAAAATTACTGATGAGCATATCTAACGTTCTCTCCCCTCCGGTGAGTTCCCGTAAGGTATCCAGAATTTTCTGGTAAGCACTCTCTTTTACCCAGTCATCACTGTCTACTACTTTAAAATATAAACCTGTGGCATTTTCAATACCGGCATTTACAGCAGAGCCATGTCCTCCGTTTTCTTTATGGA
Organism: uncultured Lachnospiraceae bacterium; assembly: GCA_934402515.1. Lineage (GTDB taxonomy): Bacteria > Bacillota > Clostridia > Lachnospirales > Lachnospiraceae > UMGS2037. The sequence continues at coordinate 32,744 of CAKRTZ010000007.1, read as the reverse complement.
TTGCCTTGACAATAGTCGGGTACTTTGCCTGGTACTCATCGGCAATCTGTGCGGTGCCATCCTTCGACCCGTCATCCACGATCAGAATCTCCACATCCTCTCCTCCGGGAAGCAGAGATTCAATACAGTTTTTCATATAAGCTTCCGAATTGTAGCATGGTATTGCAAATGATAATAGTTTCACTGTTGCACTCCTCTTTTCAGGTTAAATTGTCTGGAATAGGCGGCAAAGGCCGATGGAATGGCATACTCACGACTCGCTTTCTCCATTTCCACAAAGACTGTACCGTCTGCCAGTTCATTCTGTGTTTCGGACCGAAAGGGGGTAAGCTCGTCCACGCGCACCCAATATCCTGTCATATGCCATTCTATATGGGAAAAAATGTGCTTTGCTTCTCCAAGTGGAAGAATCTGGATGGTCTGGAGTCCCTGCTCCCTTAGATATTGCAGGACTTCCTCATCTGTATGCTTTCCCTCAAGCATGGGAAATTCATACATTCCCGCCAACAGCCCCTTCGCCGGGCGTTTATGCAGCGCAATCCGGTCTGCATCCAACAGAAGAAGAACGGTCTTGTCCTCTATGCGTCTTTCTTTCTTCGCTTTTTTCACCGGGTACTGCATCTGTGCATTTTCTGCATAGGCTCTGCAAAACTGATTAAGCGGACATTCTTCACAGTGGGGCGCCCCATTGGGCACACATACTGTGGCTCCGATGTCCATCATAGCCTGATTATAATCACCGGGACGTTCCCCTGACATCACCAGCCGCAGTGAATGCTCCACTTTACTGCGGAAGCCGGTATTCATAATGTCCGTGTCATCCATAAGGATTCTGGTTACCACTCTTAGAACATTTCCATCCACTGCCGGATTTACCTGTCCGAATGCAATAGAAGAAATGGCTCCGGCAGTGTAGTTTCCAATTCCGGGCAGTGTGAGCAGATCCTCAAATTTTCCCGGCATAATTCCACTATATTGCTGTTCAATTACCTGTGCACATTTCTGCATATTGCGTACACGATTGTAATATCCCAGCCCCTCCCACAGTTTCAATAAAAGATCCTCTCCGGCTTCTGCCAGGTCTTTATTTGTGGGAAGTGCCCTTAAGAAACGGTGATAGTACTCTTTTACCGCCTCCACCCGGGTTTGTTGCAGCATGATTTCTGACACCCATACATGATAGGGAGTAGGATCTTCACGCCACGGTAAAACACGCCTGTTGCTATCATACCATTTTAGCAAGGGCTGTGCAATGCGGGAAAGCAGTTCTTCCTGTTCCGATGCCAGGCGTTTGGTCTGTTCTCTGCTCCGGGAAGTCTGCTGGCTCTTTGCCTGATCCGGAAATTTTTTCTCTTTGTTCTTTTTCATAGGTTCTATAATGATAATTCTGTCGTTCTCGTTTGTAGGGTACTCTCGCTGCCGGCACCGCCTGTGCTGCCAGATTGGTATGTACCTGTTGGTCATCAAAAAATATATGTGCACCGAATGCCCGCAGAAATTCTTTCTTAGAGATACCACCCAGGAAAAAGGCTTCATCCACCCACACTTTCCATTCTCTCAGGGTACGGATGACTCTTTCATGAGCCGGCGCACTTCTGGCAGTTACCAGTGCAATACGGATGGGCATTTCCTCTCCACATTCTCTGCGCATCACGGAAAACTTTTTGAGCAGCCTTGCAAAAGGGCCTTCCGGCAAGGGACAGCATGCTCTGCTCCGTTCACTTTCCTCAAAGGCCTCCAGTCCTTTTTCCTTAAAAATCTGTTCTGCCTCATCGGAAAAAAGAACCGCATCCCCATCAAAGGCAATCCGGATTTCATCATCCTGTTTTCGCACTGCCTCCTCATCCCATTCCTGGCAGATGACCCCGGCAGCTATACCGGAATCAATGGCAGCCTGTACATCCGCTTCACAGGCTGAAAGAAACAGATCCACATGAAAAGCACTCAGATAAGGTGCAATGGAAGCTCCACTGGCAAAAACTGCACGTCGAATGGGCAGTCCATAATATTCAATGGAATGAAAGACGCGAAGTGACACTTCCGGTGAGTTGTGGGAAAGAATCACAACTTCCACTCCATTTTCCTGACCCGGAAGTTCATTGATTCCCAGTAAGGCCCGAATCAGACTAAAACCCGGCCCCGGCTCCAACACCTCTTCTTCATGCACCTGCTGATACTCACAGTATGCCTTTCGTCCTTCTTTTTGAAAGATTTCATTTTCTTTACGCAAGTCAAACAAAGCTCTGGTAGAAACACCAATCACAATCTTCCATTCCTTACCCATAGGAAATCCTTTCCGGCAGGTAGGTTACGGATGTCACCTCAATGTCTCACTATGGCACACAGTGTTTTACCATTTGTGTTTAACGTAGTCTGTCGCACTCAAATCTTGCATGAGTCAGAAGGCAGTTCCTAAGTTCCCTGTAGCGGTCATCCACCGGTCCCGGCTTGATTTCCAGATCCGACGCTGCAGCAAAACTGTCGATCAATGAGTCTGTGATCTTGTCCTGAATGCTTTCCAGTAATTCCACCTTGTCATGGAAACTCTCTGCATTTAAAAATGCCAGAAGATTCGGATCTACCTCGCCCTCTTCTTCGCTTGGCTGCTCCTGTCCGTCAATCCGCTCAAAACGGTACTCCTGCGTTGCGTCTGGATATTTCTCACGGTCCACCTTTTCTAAGAACATGGACAGCGGTCTGGCGTATATCTCATAGTTGCCATACAAGGCTTTATATATCACTAACTTTTCTTCTGTCTCTGTGTGAGTGGCAATCGCTACGATCTCGTAATCCCTGCCTTTAAAATGTCGATAACGTTCACCTGTTTTGGGATTATTCATGGAATCTGCTTCCTTTCTTTTCGTTACTAGCATCCCCATCATTATAAGCCCAAATTCATAAACACGCTATTAAAAATTATGGTTTCTATTATGTTAAGGAAAGATAACAGGATCCAACTGTCAGTTTTATATGGGATACTTCCTGTTTCAACTGTTCCTGATCCTCTGTTTTCATCTTTTCCAGACGTCTATGGTGAATCTGTACCATATATTGTCTGCTTCCATCCTCGGAAGTCACATAAGTCATGGTAACGCCACTATTGGGATAGCCTGCCTTCGCCATCACATCCTGCACTTGAGAGCAGTATTGTTCCTCCATCTCACGGTAGTTTTCTTCCGTTTCCTCCCTCTGAATGGCATCGCCTTTCCGCTGTTGGATATGCTGTCTGGTGAAATATACCATAAGAACAGTTATCACCACCAATACTGCTGCCACCAACAAAAAGAGGACCTCTTTTCTTGCTGTTTTTTTCTGATTTACTCCCAGTCTCATATACATCGTCCCTTCACTTTCCTTTTCTGTTAATCTGTCTGCAAAGTTTCTTTCCTTGCCCTTTGTTAAAACGATTATATAAGACATTATGTACGATAAATCGGACTTACATATGAATTAAAAGGTTTTATAGAATAAATTTCTCAAACATATTTTTCAGGATCCGTGTATCCAACGGCATCACCGCAGTCTCAAAGGTAAGCAGCAATTGTTCTCCCGGAAAGATCCCATTTTTCTCATAGGTCTGTATCTTTTCCAACGCTTTGATACAATACTCCGGGTTATCCATCATCCCCAGGTGTTCCAATATAATTTCTTTCCGTAGATTTGTATTTAAAATCGTAAAGTCCGGATAGATCGTTCCATACCCTTTCAGTTGCACTGGATATTCATAGCGATAGGGAATTCCCATCTCGAATAGTTTATCTGCAATCATTTTCTCTGATTTTGAACGCACCCGTTCTCCACGATTTGTAAAAATCTCTGATGCATCCGTATCAAAATTCTTCCCCTGATAGGACACCTCCTGCCACCGTTTTACAAATTCCTCATCAGACAGTTCATAAGGTTGAATCAGTTTGTTTCTTCCTGGATTATCCAAATGAAGTGCAGAAATTTCCTGCTTTGGACATATTTTCAGGAACCGATCAATGGCTGTGCAATACCTTTCCGCCACTGCGACAACTTTCCTGTCATAATCCCTTTGTGCAAGTTTCTTTGCAATGGAGAGATTTTTACGTTTAATATAAGTTCCACTGGTATCACCAGACTGCGTCAATAAGTAGTACTGGGGCGCCCCTTTTCTGTTCGCCACTCGCAGTCGTCCTTCTTTAGGTGCCCCTTTCAATGACTTCTCGGCTTTTTCCTTTATCCTGACATAATAGTTTCTCTTTTTTTCAAGTTCATAATATAATTTTTTCATTACTGAGTCCTCCTTGTTTTGTTTCAACAGTTTTCTGCAGTTCCCCGGTCAGCTTCATGTGACCCATAGCATAAGTCTTACATCCAATTAGTAGGTCATTCTCCTAATAACTTTTTGACTACGACCCATAAATACATTATTTGCATGCATCTTATATGTCTCCTTTCTATGAGATTTCAAGACTATAACCTATAAGTCACTTTTCATCGCTAGCTTATGTGCTCTTCCTGATGATTTTTCTGCAACTACAAGGTATTTTTCTTGCCATTTTACCCATAAACACAACTTTTCTATCTTCTTTATATGTCATGCCTTCACAACCTCATGCTTTTCCGACCCATAAGCACGGGCTCTTTAGTTCCTCTATATGTCATGCCCCAACCATCTCAAGTTTTTCCAACCTATAAGCACAATCTCTTTAGTTCCTCTATATGTCTCCCCCAGCCATCTCAAGTTTTCTCAGTCCATAAACATGATCTCGCTGCTTCCTCTATATGTCATGCCTGCATCCACTGCTCATTCTACATACATCCGGAAACTTACTTCACTTCAAAAAACTCCTGCACCTCACCTTTCCCCTCCGAACCTCCATGATAATGGCGCCGTGATAGTCGGTGCGGTAGATTCTGGCAGAGGTGGTTTCCAGGCGCTGCAGCAATTCCTCATGAGGATGTCCATAGGAATTATCAGACCCGCAGGAAATCACTGCCACATCAGGCTGCACATCGCTCAAGAACTCCTGAGGTGTGGAAAACCGGGAACCATGATGGGCAATCTTCCAGACCAGAAATCCGGATTCTGAATTAAGATAGGGCTGTATCTCCTGCCACATCTGTTGTTCACTGATACCGGTAATATCCCCGGTGAGAAGCACCTGAAACCTGCCTTGTTCCACCAGAAAGCAGGCTGAGTATTCATTTGCCTCTTCGATATAGGCACCCTTCTTAGGATTGACGCAGCGGATGGTCAGCCCTCCGTTTTGCAGTATCATTCCGCTAGAAAGATAAAGTATCTTACACCCTGCCGCCTTCGCTGCCTGTTCCAGTTTCCGATAGGAATCTCCTCTTACCGCATCTGCAATATCCGGCAGCGCCACCGCCTTAATCCTTATGCCCAGTTCCGTTTCACCCTCCAGCATTTCCAGGACTCCCGAAATGTGATCCTCATCCGGGTGGGACAGAAACACGCAATCCAGTTCTCCAACGCCTTCCTGCTTCAAAAAGGGAACAAGCACATTCTTTCCGATATTACTGCGGGAGGTACTTCCTCCATCAAAAAGATAACGATGACCGTCTTCCGTGGCCACATAGATGCCTTCCCCCTGTCCCACATCCAGAAACACCACCTTGAATCCCTCCGGTGGGCGAAAGGTCAGAATCATCACTGCCAGACAAAACCAGGCAAACCGCGCGCCACCGGTGAATTCCTTTCGATGCTGCCAAAGCTGCCAGACCGTGAGAAGAATTACATAATAAAAAACTACCTGCCAAACAGAGGGTCGTCCCACCACCTCGCTAAACCAGGAAAGAGAGTCCCCCGTCCGACATAACAACCGGTAAAGCCCAAGAATCCAATGTACCGGAATTGCTGCCAGTGAAGCCAGGGTCTCTCCGATGAAAGGCACCAGACAGGCGCTGAAAAGTAAAAATACCGCACCCTTCAACAACACACTCATCAACGGAATAATGATTAAGTTCAAAAACATGGAAATAAAAGGATATTCAAAGTAGAACCAAAGATGGATGGGAAAAGTCACAAGAAAAATTACCATTCCCGAAGTGAAGCCCTGCATCCATTTTGCAGTTGTAAATTGCGGAAAAATCGCCCCGATTGCAAAGACAGAGGCAAAAGAAAACAGATAACCGCTGTTGTACAGATACAACGGTTCCTGAAAAAGAAGCAGCACGGCAGCAAGAGCCAGCGCTGTCAAAAGATCATAGGTTCTGCCGCACACATCGGCAAACAGATGCATTCCAAACATAAATAATGCCCGGAAAGAGGAGGCTCCCGGCCCCACCATCGCCCCGTAGGCAAGCATGACTGTCATAGACAACAAGGCTGCAGGCAAAATCGGAAGAAATGCCCGGCGAAAAAGTCGATACAGCCCCATTCCTAAAATAGAAATATGTAACCCGGACACCGTCAGGATGTGGATCACACCATTGCGTTTAAATAAATCTTTCGTCTGGGCATCCAGCGTACTTTTCTCTCCCAAAAGCATGGTGCAGACCACCGAGGAATCCTCCTCCGTCAGATAATGACGAAGTTCTCCTGCCAGATGCCCTCTAAGATGCCACAGCCATTCCCTTGGTTTATCATAGGAAATACTCTCCCGCAGAATGACTGCCTTAGTCAAATCAAATTGTAAACCCAGCGTCTGATAGTAAAGTCTGGCATCAAATTCACCGGGATTGGTGGGTTCACGGAAGTTTCGGAGCTTGCCTTTCACAACGATGGTACTTCCCCATGCCGGTTCTCTGTCCACATAGACTCGTACTCCCTCCGGCGGGGAAAAACCTGTCTCCATCAACATCCCGGCTCCGGAAATCTCCGTCAGATACACCAGACAGACCGATTCTCCCTGAAAATCCGTCTGATATAGTTTCCGGCTGACTTTTCCAGTCAATTCCACTTGTCTTTTCTCCATTGCGGAATAATCCGGAAAGGTCAAAGGTCTGCACTGCCCATAGAGGAAAAACATTCCCAGAATCAGCAGGCAGACCAGACATAAAGGTCTTCTCAATACAATTTACTCTTCTTGTCCAGAATTGAGCAGATCCAGGTTGCGTTCAAACACGGTGGTCAAGCTGATGGATTCCTGATAGGTCACTGCGGTCTCTCCGTTGACGGAAATCTGCACTTTATTGACATTCGGCAGTTCCACCAGGGAATCCACCAGGGAATAAATGGAAATCTCCGGTGCTACCTGATAGGTCTGGGTAAGGAATGCCTCCGACAGATTTACATAGCAAATTCCGTCCTTTACCGTCACATTGACTATTTTGGTTTCAGGGTTGATGGTGGGATAGAGTTCCGGATTTTCCGGTCCTTTGATCAGTTGTTCCACCACCAGCTTCTCCATGGCAATATTACTGGAAAAACGCAGGGTGCGGTTTGCCGCCACCAAGTGCGTTCCCGTCTCATCCGCAAAATATAAACGCAGTTCTGCCTGCTCATAGGTGTTGATCTCATCTCCAGCATTATCAATAAACTGATCTGCCGACATGATACCCACCACATTTCCCAGATTATCCACCAGAGGTTCTCCCTGCACAATGAAGCTCACATAGGAGATGCCTTCCACCTGGGTGAGCGTTCTGACAACAGCCGCCCGTACCAGAATTTCCGTGGTGGCCGGCAGTTCCTTGTACTGGCTGTCAAATTCCAGTGTAACCTGGTCTTCCTCCGTATGATAATCCAAAAGATGAACCCTGCCGCTTAAAGGCGGATAATATTCCAGTTTGTCCGGAGTCTGGGAAAGTGCATCCGTCAGTTCCTCCAGAAGTGTATCTTTGTCATCCCGGGGAGTCTGTGTGGTATAATCCCGCATCACCAGTCCTGTCTGGTCATGATTCAAATGATAAATTGTATAAACATCCCCTTCCTCCGGCTCTTTATTTCCGCAGCCGCTGCAGGTAAGTATTACAAAAACCAGACATAAAAGAATGGAAATCCATTTTCTGCCACACCTGTTCATTCTGTTCAAGAAGACTCCTCCTCTCTTTTTATTTTAAATCATAAAGTCATATTTTCAGTCTTAAGATGCTACATAGGTCAGTGGAATCTTAATAGAAAAGGTTGTTCCCTCTCCCATAACACTGGATACCCGGATGGAACCGCGATGCATCAGGATTGCGCTTCTGGTAATTGCAAGCCCCAGACCGGTTCCTCCGATTTCTCTGGAGTGGGATTTATCCACACGATAAAATCTTTCGTAAATATGATCCAGGGAATCCTCCGGAATTCCGATACCGGAATCACAGATTTCCATGGTAAAGAATTGATGATCTGCATCCAGAATCACCTTTACCCATCCCTGTTTCCTGTTATACTTGATGGCATTTTCCACAAGATTGGTGATGACCAGTGTCAGCTTCACCTCATCCACCTCCGCTTCCACCACACGACGGCTCTCAAACACCACTTCCACGTCCTGCTTTCTGGCAATGGGCCGGAGACGCTTCAAAATCAGTTCCGTAAGATCATTGATATTCACCACGCTGATATTCATGTCCGATACGGTCTTATCCATCTTTACCAGAGCAAGCAGATCCGTAATGATTTTGTTTTCCCGGTCAATTTCCTCTGCAATGTCTTCCAGGAACTCCCGGTACAACTCTGCAGGTACATCATTTTGTGCAAGCAGGGAATCTGCCAGTACCTTCATGGAAGCAATGGGGGTTTTCAGTTCATGGGACACATTGGCCACAAACTCCTGCCGGGAATCATCCAGTACCTTCATCCGTCCCATCAGATCATTGAACGCATCCACAATATGCTCTGTCTCCAGATAGTCATTGACCTCAATGGGCTTGTCAGTATATCCGGCCTTCACCTCGCCGATGGCCTGGGTGACACGGTTGATGGGGGCTGTCAGTACTTTTGCCAGAAAGACTGCCAGCAGGAACACAATGACAATAATCATGATTTCCATAATAATGGCATTCCGGTTCAAAATATCCACAGTCTGGATAATGGTGTCGCTGGATACGCTGGTTAACATAACGCCAATTACATTCGGGGTAGCTCCATCCTGCTGCGCCTGCACCTGAATGGGTGTGGTAATCTCAATATATCCATTATTGGAATCATAATTAGAGATGGATTCTCCCTTAAAGCAACGGATAACCTCCTCTGAAATCACGTATTTTCCTTCGCTGATTCCATAGGTATCCTTCACCACTTTAAAGTTACTGTTGATAATAATCACACGACCGTCATACAAATTAGAGAGCTGCTCTAATTCCGCATTAATCACATCGGAGGGCGCTCCCTGCAAATGGTTATAGGTAAGCAGGTGATTGGCAATGATTTTTAACTGAGTCTGCACATCCGATGTGCGGACGCTGACAGCACGGTTCTCATAATTGGAAATGATACCGTGCCGCATTACGATGCCCGGGATAATACCCACGCATAGAAATAGAAGAAAAATACGCACCTTCATACTGCGTACCGTATTTCTCAAAAGTTCTTTACTCTTTGACCACATCATAAATGATCTCCGTTATCTACTGCTTGTAAAAATAGCCGACACCCCACTTGGTATGTACATACTTGGGCTCGCTGGGACTCTTCTCGATCTTCTCACGAAGCCGGCGGATATGCACATCCACCGTACGCACATCCCCGGGATAGTCGCTGCCCCACACAGTTTTTAACAGATTTTCCCGGCTGTAAACCTTGTTGGGATTGCAGACTAAAAGTTCCAGCACCTCAAACTCTTTCGCTGTCAGGTTCACTTCCTGTCCGCAGATATGCACCCTGCGGCTGTCACAATCCAGTCTCAGATCCCCATTTTCAATGACCTTGGACTCATTCTCCCTGGGAGCCGCTTTCTGGGCAGTACGGCGCATGATCGCTTTAATTCTGGCTTTAACCTCCAGAATATTAAAGGGTTTCGTAATATAGTCATCGGCACCGTATTCCAGTCCAAGAATCTTATCCATATCATCCCCCTTTGCAGTAAGCATGACAATGGGTACAGACGAAAACTCTCTGATCTGCTGACATACCTCGAAGCCGGACAGCTTCGGCAGCATAATGTCCAGCAAAATAATATCGTACTGATTGTTTCTAACCAGTTCCAATGCCTCTTCTCCATCATAGGCGGCATCCACTTCCATTCCATCCTGTTCCAGGCTGAACCGAATCCCCTTTACGATCAATTTTTCATCATCCACTACCAGAACTTTTTTGCTCATCTTTTCCCTTCCGTCTCCAAACGTTCTATTTCATTTAGGATTGTCCCTTTATTTTACACAAATTTTATCTTTGATTTTTCCAAAAGCGGCATCTTTGATTCCGGATACCTTCGTAATATCCTCAATCGTTGAAAATCCGCCATGTTCTTCTCTGTATGCCACAATGCTGGATGCCCTGCTCTCTCCGATTCCCGGTAAAGTACAAAGCGTGGTCACATCCGCTGTGTTGATGTTGATCTTTCCTGCCAAACCGTTACTCTCCGATACGGCAGCACTTCCCGGCTGTTCCGATGCATCTCCGGTATGTATCCATTCCTGGGACTTCTCCGCTTCCTCCATGGTAGGCACATAAATCTGCATTCCATCCGTCACAGGAAGTGCCTGATTCAAAGCCTCCCCGCTGGCACTCTCCAGAGTGCCTCCCGCGGCCTTCACTGCATCCACTACCCGGCTTCCTTCCGGCAAAACATACACACCCGGAACTTCCACTGCTCCGCATACATGCACATAAAGTTCCATGGGCTCCGTGGCATTCTCCGCTGCCCTGCTTTCCTGGGTCGGCGCACTCTGAGAAATTTCTCCCGGCTCCGCTGCCGTCTGCACCATCTCTTCCTGGGATACCGGATCTGTCTCAGGGGATTGTCCCACCGTTTCAGCCTGAGGGGCTGTCTGTTCCTCCATCCACTGGGGTTCCCTGTTTTTCGGCCTGCAGCCAGATAACCCCAGGCTGATCATGATCAACCACAAAATCACAGCCACATATTTTACATATCCGGCTCTTTTTTGATTCTCTTTTTTTCCTGTTTTCAGCATATTTTCCTTTCCGTTGCCGCATTCCACTGACGTCACCGAAAAACCCCTCTATGCTGTCTTTTTCATTGTAAAATAATCCAATTTTTTTTACAAGGGATTTCTCCCTACACTTTAAATAAAATAATTCCCCCGATGGTGATTGCCATGCCAATGACTTTCCGCCATTCAAAGGGCTGTTTCTCCACTCCGAACATGCCAAACAGTTCGATCACATAGGCCACAAGTAACTGAGACACTACAATCAGCATGACGGAACGCGCCGGCCCCAGCATCTCCATGCCCTTAATCACCGTAAAAGTAATAAAGGCTCCGATCACACCCCCCAACAGCATATACTTCGGCTCCACTGTCCACAATTTGGAAAAAGGAATCCGTTCCTTCCACAGCCAGCCGGCGAAGCACACCAGCATGGCAGTAAACTGCACAAACACATTGGCTGTCCAGACACCGGTTGCCTTGTTGACCTGGGTGTTAAAGACTCCCTGGATACTCATCAGCGCACCGGATAACAAAGAAATCAAAATACCAAACATGGAAAACCTCCTTGGAATAATTACCTTACAAAAATAGAAGGAGAGCAATACGCTCTCCTTCTATTTTATGTCAGACAATTCTATTTTATTCTTTCTAAAAGGCAATCACTCCGTCACATCGCTCATGCCTTCGTCCTCTTCCACCACTTCCTCGGTCTCGGGCACTTCAATCACTTCTTCCGTGTAGGTTTCCCCTGTAACCTGGGTCATAATTTTTTCGGAAAGTTCCCGCATCTGTGTGTTCACATCGGCACCGTCCGATATATTGATGAGTGCAATTTCAAAATATACCCAGAAGTTGCTGGTCTCCATCATTTTGGGCATGGGAATGGATTCCTCATAGCAGCTGTAGAAGCTCTCCAGCTTATCTTTTCTGTCCGCCGGCAGGTCTGCCAGTCGATTGGCCGGCATCTTTCCCGTCATATCATAGAGAGAGGATGCCGCATCCCCGGTGAGATAATCAGCAAAGGCTTCCGCTTCTTTTTGCTTTGTGCTATAACCGTTCACCACCACAGCATTGGTCACCGACAGTGCACTTCCTGTGAGTTCCGCAGAAGGATCCGGCACTTCGGAAATTCCGTAAGCATACGGAAAGCTTCCCTCTTCTCTGGCTTTTTCCAGGGTATTTATTACATCAGTTGTAGCTATGGTAAAAATCAATTTTCCGTCAATAAAATCCTGAATAACGCTGTCATAGGAAACTTCGCTTTGATCAATGGAAAAGAACTGTCCCAGATTCTGGAAAATCTGCATTCCCTGAATGGTTTCCAGGTTGTAGAGATCCACCTGGGCAGTATCATCCCCGGCATCGCCTCCCAGCTTTAAGGCATCGGTGGCAAACTCATAGTTATAGAAAATGTGGGATAAATCCCACCGCATGAATGCCTCGACATTTTCCGGTGCATCATGTCCATCGGCAAATTCCAGAATCTCGTCAATATTGGTGGGAGCGGTACTCTCCCCCAGCTGTTCCAGGTAAGTCTGGTTGTATACAAGCGCCGCTGTCTCAAAACTTAAGGGATAGCCGATCAGTTTCCCGTGATAGGTCACTGCATTGCGGGCAGCCTGGGGAAAATGCTCTCCATTTAAAGCATTTCCTCCCTCATCCAGCTGCATGGCAAGTCCCGCCAGGTACGCTTTCTCCAGACTTTCATTGGACAGGATAAACAAATCCGGCCCCTCATCCTGTACACTGGCCCTGCTGATCTGCTCCAGATATTCCGATGCACTCACCAGTTCCGGCTCCACGCGCACCTGATCCTGTAATTCCGAATAATTCACTGCCGCACTGTTTAAAAAGTCCGTGTAAGCCTCATCGGTATACCACAGTTTCAGTACCTGTTTTTGTGTAAAAAATAAGGACGAATTCTCTTGTCCTGATTTGGAAAACGTCCCCACATGATGTCCTGCTGCTATCATTGCCGCACAGGCAGCCACCGCAATGCCTGCCTGTACCAGCTTTTTCTTTAAGGTCATATACAATCTCCACTTTCGCCTAAAGGACAGAGCGCAGAATGGCAGCCATTGCGTCCACATCCTCTTTTTCAATAATCAGCGGTGGAATAAAACGAAGTACATTGGCTCCGGCGTTGATTAAAATCAGGCCCTTGTCCATTGCCTTCACAATGATCTCGCCTACCGGACCGTCAAATTCCAGTCCCTGCAAAAGTCCTGCTCCCCTTCTGGCTTTAATATGAGGATATTCCGCAACCAGTTCCTCCAGCTTCTGCTCCAGATAAGGCGCCACCGCATTCACATGTTCTATTATATGGTTCTCCTCAAATAAATCAAGCACTTTATTTGTGGCGGCAGCTGCCAGCGGATTGCCTCCGTAGGTGGTTCCATGGTCTCCTGCTTTTAAGGAATTCTGTGCCACATGCTCCGTCATCAGGAAGGCTCCCATGGGAACACCACAGCTTAATGCCTTGGCACTGGTGAGAATGTCCGGCTTTACCCCATACTTCTGCCATGCAAACCAGGCACCGGTTCTGCCCATGCCACACTGGATCTCATCCAGGATCAGCAGAATATCCTTCTCATCACAGAGTACACGAATTTTTTGTAAAAAGTCCTCCGTAGCGGGATAGATACCTCCCTCCCCCTGCACTGTCTCCAATAAAATGGCACAGGTCTTGTCCGTTACCAGTCTCTCCACGCTGTCAAAGTCGTTCATGGTGGCAAATTTCACATTGCCAATCATGGGTTCAAACGCCTCACGGTAGTGGGGATTTCCGGTGACAGACAGTGCGCCCATGGTACGTCCGTGGAAGGAATGTTCCATGGCGATAATCTCATGGTCGGTGGTGCCGTCCTTCAGATAACCGTATTTTCTGGCTGCTTTAATGGCACCTTCCACGGCCTCCGCACCGGAGTTGGTGAAGAACACCCTGTCCATGCCACTGATTTTCTTTAACTTTTTCGCCGCCTCGATGGCAGGCACGTTGTAAAAATAGTTGGAGGTGTGGATGATTTTATCAATCTGACTTTTCAGCGCATCGTTGTAGGCTTTATTGTTGTAACCCAGGGCAAAGACGCCGATTCCCGACACGAAATCCAGATATTCCTTGCCGTCCGTGTCATAGAGATGTACCCCGTCGCCGTGGTCTAACACAATCTGGTAGCGGTTGTAGGTATGAAGTAAAGCTGCCTCTGCCTCCGAAATATACTCCTGCATTGTCATGGTCGTTTCCGCCTTTCTATCTACATTTCTTCTTCGTCTGCCACAATGGCGGTTCCGATTCCTTCGTTGGTAAAAATCTCCAAAAGCAGGCAGTGAGGAATCCGTCCATCCAGAATATGTACCCGGTTTACACCGTTTTTCACCGCAGAAGTGCAGTTGCCCAGCTTCGGCAGCATGCCTCCTCCGATGCAGCCCTGGGCAATCAGTTCATCTGCCTGGTCTGCGGTCAGCCGGGAAATAAAGGAAGATTTGTCGTTGATGTCCCGGTACAGTCCCTCGATATCTGTGAGGAATGCCAGTTTCTCCGCATTCACCGCTTTGGCGATGGCACATGCCGCATCGTCCGCGTTGATATTGTAGGTCTGGAAATTGTCGTCCAGTCCGATGGGTGCCACGATGGGAAGGAAATCCTTTTCCAGTAAGTCGTAAAGCACTTTGGGATTCACCCGTCTGATATCCCCCACATAGCCGATGTCCTGGCCGTCCGCATACTTTTTGTCCACCTGGAGCAGTCCGCCGTCCTTACCGCTGATTCCCACAGCTTTGACACCCAGTTCCTCCACCATGGTTACCAGACTTTTGTTTACCTTATTTAAAACCATCTCTGCGATTTCCATGGTTTCCTCATCGGTGACCCGTAAGCCGTTGATAAACTTTGCCTCCTTGCCGACTTTGCCCACCCAGCGGCTGATTTCCTTGCCACCGCCATGGACGATAATCGGCTTAAAGCCTACCAGCTTTAACAGCGCCACATCCTTGATGACATTTTTCTGCAGTTCCACGTTACTCATGGCACTGCCGCCGTATTTCACTACAATAATCTTCCGGTTAAACCGCTGAATATAAGGGAGTGCCTCAATCAGCACCTCCGCTTTACTCAGAATCTGGTTCATGCTCTTGGTATCCATCTGTCGCTCCCCTTTCTTTTATGAACGATAATCTGCGTTGATTTTTACATATTCGTAGGTCAGGTCACAGCCCCAGGCGGTTGCCTCTGCCTCCCCCATTTTCATATCCACGGTTACTTTCACTTCCGGTGCGGACAAGATCCGGGTTGCCTCCTGCTCATCGTAATCGGTGAGCATGCCGTTTTTGGCAATGCAGATTTCCTTTTCCCCATCACTGCAGAACAGCTCCACCTGCTCCGGGTCAAAACTTACGCCGGAATACCCTAAAGCGCACATGATACGTCCCACGTTGGCATCGTGTCCATAAATCATGGCTTTGGTCAGGCTGGAACAGATGACGGATTTTGCCAGCTTTCTGGCGTTATCCTTGGTGTCTGCGTGAATGACCTGGGTTTCAAATAAAGCGGTAGCGCCTTCACCATCCCCTGCCATCTTCTTCGCCAGGGTGGTGCAGACTTCGGTTAATGCCGCCTTAAAGATTTCATAGTCCTCCCCTTCTTTATCGATGACGGGATTTCCTGCCAGTCCGTTGGCAAGTACCACCAGAGAATCGTTGGTGGAGGTATCGCCATCCACGGAAATCATGTTGAAGGTATCCACCACCACTTCACTCAAGGCTTTCTGTAAAACGGTCTTTTCAATCGCCAGGTCGGTGGTAAGGAAACAGAGCATGGTGCACATATTGGGGTGAATCATGCCGGAGCCTTTCGCCATGCCGCCCAGGGTCACGGTCTTTCCGCCGATGGTAAAGGTTACCGCCGTCTCTTTATGCAGGGTATCGGTGGTCATAATGGCTTTCGCTGCATTGGTGCCTGCCTCCGGGGAGTGGCTCTTTGCTGCTGCCAGTTTATCCAGATTGTTTACGATTTTATCTAAAAGAATCTGCATACCGATAACGCCGGTGGATGCCACCAGCACGGAATCTGCCTCGATTCCCAGTACCTCTGCGGTTTTATCTGCAGTCTGCTTGCAGATTTCGTAGCCCTCCCGTCCGGTGCAGGCGTTGGCAATTCCTGTGTTAATCACCACGGCGTGGATGGGTTTGGTGCCACCCCTCACCAGTTCTCTGTCCCAGGTCACCGGTGCCGCCTTTACCACATTGCTGGTAAAAACTCCGGCGGAGACACAGGGTGTCTTGCTGTAAACTAATGCCAAATCCTTCCGGTTCTGATATTTCACTCCGGCCTCGATTCCGGCTGCCTCAAATCCTGTCGCTGCGGTTACACCGCCTGTGATTGTGTTCATGTGTTTTCCTTCCTTAATATAAAATAGTTACACAAATCTCGTAACATTCGCCTCATTCAGTGTAAAATCATAATAGTTTAAATCTTCCCGCTTTGTCCAGCCTATACTCTGCCAGAAAGCATTTCCCACAGCGTTACTGGTAAAAGCAATGAGAGAAACTTTGTTGATTTTTTCCTTTTTTAATGCCTCCACACAAAAGTCAACCATTTTCTGCCCGATTCCCTGTTTTCTGTGATCCTTCGCCACGCAGACATGGTACAGACATCCACGTCTTCCATCGTGTCCGCAGAGAATCGCTCCTACTACCCGGCCGCCGTCCACAGCAACCACACTGGTGGTGGGATTTCGTCTGAGGAATAATTCCACACCTTCTCTGGAATCATCCATGCTGCGGATACCGAACCCTTCAATGGAATGCCACAGCCCGGCGACCTGTTCATAATCGTCGATTGTCATTACACGAATCTGCATTGTTTTCCCTCCCTGTGTGTGATTTTTATTTCTGTGCATGATCATACACCTATCGTGCATATTATGCAACACAAAATTTATATATATGCAAATAATGCACAAATTTTCCTTATATATGTGAATATTTTTTCACTTGCATTTATATTACAAGTGTTGTATATTGTAAAAAGACATTGAGATGCCACGGCATCCTAAAACTACTTATTATAATTATACATAATGGAGGATTTACCATGAAAGAAAAAGTCATTCTTGCTTACTCCGGCGGATTGGATACCACAGCAATCATCCCCTGGTTAAAAGAAAACTTCAACTATGATGTTATTTGTGTCTGCGCTGACTGCGGACAGGGCGATGAGCTGGATGGCCTGGAAGAGAGAGCAAAATCCTGCGGCGCTGAAAAATTATATATTGAGGATCTCACCGACATCTTCTGTGACGACTACATTGTACCTTGCGTACAGGCAGATGCTGTTTACGAGAATAAATATTTATTAGGAACTTCCATGGCAAGACCTGCCATTGCAAAACGTCTGGTTGAGATTGCAAGAAAAGAGGGTGCTACCGCAATCTGCCACGGTGCTACCGGTAAAGGAAATGACCAGATCCGTTTCGAACTGGGTATCAAAGCACTGGCTCCCGATTTAAAGATCATCGCTGCATGGAGAAATGAGAAATGGACCATGAACTCCCGTGAGGAAGAAATCGCTTACTGTCAGGCACACGGAATTCACCTTCCTTTCTCCGCTGACACCAGCTACAGCCGTGACCGTAACATCTGGCATATCAGCCACGAAGGTCTGGAACTGGAAGACCCTGCTAATGAGCCGAACTACGATCACCTGTTGGTTCTCGGTACCACTCCTGAGAAAGCTCCCAACGAGGGTGAGTATGTAACCATGACCTTTGAAAAAGGTGTTCCCACTTCCGTAAATGGTAAAAAGATGAAGGTTTCCGATATTATCCGTACCTTAAATGAACTGGGCGGCAAACATGGTATCGGTATCGTTGATATCGTAGAAAACCGTGTGGTTGGCATGAAGTCCCGTGGTGTCTATGAGACTCCTGGCGGAACCATTCTGATGGAGGCACATCGTCAGTTGGAGGAGTTAATCTTAGACCGTGACACCATGGCTGTTAAGAAAGACATCGGCAACAAGTTTGCACAGGTTGTATACGAAGGAAAATGGTTCACTCCTCTCCGTGAGGCTTTACAGGCATTCGTTGAGTCTACCCAGGAGTATGTAACCGGTGAAGTGAAGTTCAAACTTTACAAGGGCAACATCATCAAAGCCGGAACCACCTCTCCTTACTCTCTGTACAACGAGAGCATTGCATCTTTCACCACCGGTGATCTCTATGACCACCACGATGCAGAGGGCTTCATCAATCTCTTTGGTTTATCCTGCAAAGTACGTGCCATGAAACTGGCTGAAGTCGAGAAGAACCAGCAGAAATAAATCGCAATATCTTTTGACAAACAAAAAACTACGGGGTAGAATAAATCTATTCCGTAGTTTTTTATTTCGTGGGAGTTATCTGAATGGAAGTCATTCTTTTACTTGTTATATATTTTGCAGCCATGAATCTGATCGGTTTTATTATGATGGGTTCCGACAAACGCAAGGCAATCAAACATGCCTGGCGGACACCGGAAGCCGTCCTTTTTCTGCCTGCACTTCTGGGCGGCTGCATTGGCTCTATTCTGGGGATGCATGTGTTTCATCACAAAACAAAGCACTGGTATTTCCGTTATGGGCTGCCGCTGATTCTCGTGGCTCAGCTTGCCATACTGATTCTGCTGCTGCGCTCCCCCATTCAGTTCATTACTTTATAGATAAGAAGGTACGCCTATGCATGTAGCAATATGTGACGACAATATCGCGGAAAGAAAACAAATGGAACGCCTTTTAGGGCGTCTCTCTGACAAGATAGCAGCCCAGTCCGAGCCTCTTTATATTGATTCCTTCGGCAACCCGGAGGCTCTTCTGGAAGCACAGCTCCATTACAGCGTCTATTTTATTGATCTGGTAAATTCCCAACTGGATGGCCAGAACATCAATGGATATGAAATGGCCAAACGACTTCTGGATTCCGGTATGGAAACTACGATTTATTTATGCTGTGGCCAGATTGATTACCGTCAATGGGATTTACAGCCTCATATGTTCTGCATTGATAAACCTATTGAAACGGCTGCCCTTGCCGAGGCAGTGGCAAACGTTGTAAAAGAAACTGCTGATATGACACCCCGCATTACACTCCGGGGTGTGACAGACGGCACTCATTATGTAAAAATGGAAGACATTGTGTATTTCCGTGAAGACAAAGACGAGCATACCATGTTGTATCTCACTGACGGCAGCACTCTTTTATCCTGCGACAATGTGTGCAATCTTTTCATGTACCTGTCCCCGAAATATCCCAACCTTTATGCCTTGTCCTGGAAGCTTCTGATCAACAGCCAGCATCTCCGCAAAGTTTCTCTGACCTCTGCTACTTTTGATACAGGAGAAACCATAAGCTTAAGCATACTTGCTTCCAGATATGCCTATAACGCACTGCGTGGTCACGGTCGTCGATATAAGTTTACGGTATAGTTATGCTTTCGGCTGCAAGAGCCTCAGGCTGTGCCAATTACACCGTAACAATAATTCCTCCGTCATTGGCGTAGAGTGTACTGAGTCCTCCCATATCCATAATCAGGATCTCCGCAAATTCCATCTTCGCCGTCAGCAGGTTTTTCATCTCCTCTGCTCTCGCCATACAATTGCAGTGGGTAATGATCAATTTTCGTTTTGCACTATCCTTCACTTCCTGTTGGATGATCTGTGCAAGCTGGCTTAATGCTTTCTTCGTGCCAATTGCTTTGGCACGTTCCACGATACTTCCATGATCACCGGCCATCACTGGCTTGATGGACAGCTTGGAGGCAACCATCGCTTTGAGTCCCGATAATCTTCCGTTTTTTCTTAAAGTTTCCAAATTATCCAGCACGAAGTAGGTTTTCAGTTCTTCTTTCATCTGCTCCAGTTGTTCCACAATCTGAGAAAAGCTTAAGTTTCCCTGCTCCTCCAGTTCTCTGGCAAGTAACGCATAATGGCATTCCCCGCCACTGGCAGATTCCGAATCGCAGATATAAATACTCTTGGAGGTATCTTCATGCTCCTCCAGATACATGGTACGCGCCAGTACTGCGCTGTTGTAGGAGCCACTTAGTTTAGAAGATAAAGTCACTACATAAATATGTTCTGCTTCTCCTTCAAAACTTTCCGCAAATCGAAGAGGGGAAGGGCAGGAAGACTTTGCACATTCCTCAGACTCTGCCACACGACGCAGAAAGTCCTTCTGTTCAAAGTTCTCATCATCCTCAATCATATAATCTCCCACCTGCAATCCCAAGGGAATTCTTTCAAAATGGGGATCATTTTTTAACTCTTCCGGCAGTTCACAGCAACTGTCCACCACGATCTTATAGCTCATAGCTTTACCTCTGACTGTATTATCTGGTTTTCAATACTACTTATAATAGCACACCACGCAGTTTGTGTAAAGGAATTCTTGTTATTGCGGGAGGTTTCAAACTGACATATAATAAAAATAATGTTGATTCGTACCTGCCGGTTCAAAGCCTGCAGCGAGGAGAAAGGTACAGGTGTTTACATGATTGCATTACAGATTAAATCCGTGAAAAATTTTATGGCGAAATTTCTCGCCTCGGACACCTTCGATTTATTTCTCTTAGAGGAGGCTTCCGTTACCACCGCCACCGTTTTTTCCATTGACGGACATCAGGTAAAGGAGTTTTACACTTCTGAGGAATGGGAGGATGCCTCTGTGCGCCCCTATGATTTGATTGAATGGGCAAAGATGCGGGATTTGGTGTTCTCCCTGATCAAGGGAAAGCATACTCCGGTAAATTTTAAATTCGTACTCCATGTAAAACCGGAACACGTTGCCTCCATTCTGGAAAAAGGAGACACTGCCGTGACCCCTGACCAGATCCGTGCTTTTGTACTGACGGTAAAGTATGATGGCAGCAGCCTGTCCCTGATTACCGCCACTGCCGCCCACAGTTTTTTGTTAGACAAAACGCCGGACAACCTGTGGGATCAGGCTATCCGGCGTTTTATGAATAAAACCGGGCTGGAATTTCAGGAAGTCTAATAGTCCTCCCACTCTTCGTCCTCTTCCTCGTCTTCTTCATCCTCTTCTCTGCCACGGATTCGATGTACCAGATACCGAGTCAATCGCTGCAGTCCATGATAAATGGCACGGACAATGGCAAATACAAAGAACATGAACAGAAAGCCCAGGACACCATACTCCACATCCTCAAAGTCCATGACTCCGGTGCGGGTAATGCCCTGCCCGATTTCGATGGCAAAGGTAACGACCAGAACCAGGGTAAACACATAAATCCAGGCAATTACCAGCACATGCTTTTTCGCCAGTGCCTTAAATAAAGGATAAATCACAAGCACCATGGCGATGCCCAGTAGTCCGATCACAATAAAATGCAGTTCCTTGTCCGTGAAACTCTGTTCGTAGGCATCGTTCCAGGTCATAATGGTGTTATGTACGCGGGCAATCCAGCCCACGATGGCATATAAAAATTCTTTCATAGTTTTTCACTTCATCCTCGGCTTAAATACCAGACTTGCCAGATAAGCAAATACCAGCGCTGCGGCACATCCCACCGCGCCATTTTTAAAGCCGCCCTGGAACAGTCCGATAAAGCCTTTTTCCTGTACTGCCTCCTTGACTCCCTTCATTAGAATATTTCCATATCCCATGAGGGGAACACTGGCTCCGGCTCCTGCATAGTCCTGCAACGGCTCATACCAGCCGAAAAAGCTGATGACACAGCCGGTGACCACTAACAATACCATGATTCGTCCCGGTAAAAGCTTGGTCTTTTCCATGAGGAGCTGTACGATGACGCAAATCAGTCCGCCAACCCAAAACGCATTGAGATAATCCATTCTGTCCACACACCTTTCTTTTTTTATAGTATGTGACAGAACTTTCCAGTTTATACGGCTTGCGGGGTTTTCTTTTTGTCGGGTAACTGCGCCAGGATGATGGCCGCAAACACCACCACACAGCCAAGAAGTTCCCGCCCGGAGAGCGCCTGCCCCAAAAGCACCCAGCCTGCCAGCATGGAAATCACGGATTCCAGACTTAAGATCAGGGAAGCGATGGTGGGGTCCATATCCCGCTGTCCCAGAATCTGCAAGGTGTACGCCACGCCACAGGACATGATTCCCGCGTAGAGGATGGGCATCCAGCCCTGAAGAATATTTCCCATGCTGGGCTGCTCAAACACAAAGGTTCCCACGCCACAGAGAATGGCACTGGTAAAGAACTGGATGCAGGACAACTGCACGCCGTCCGCCAGTGGAGAGAAATGGTCAATGATCAGAATATGTACGGAAAATAACACCGCACACACCAGTACCAGACCGTCTCCCAGCTGCAGGGAAAGGCTTTCCGTCATACATAACAGATAAAAGCCCACCAGTGCAAGGAGGGCTGCCAACATACATTTTCCCGACGGTTTCTTATGGAAAAAGATGCCCAGCAGCGGAACGATGATAATATACAAGGCGGTGATAAATCCCGCTTTTCCTACGGTGGTGTACATAATACCCGTCTGCTGGAACATGCTGGCGGAGGACAATGCCAGTCCGCAGCAGATTCCACCGATGAGGGTGACCTTCCGATTCGCCCGGAACACCTCTCTTTTTTTCAGACAGAAAGGCAGTAACACCAGTCCTCCTAAAAAGAAACGGCAGGCATTGAAAGTCCATGGGCCCACATAGTCCATGCCCACACTCTGTGCCACAAACGCCACGCCCCAGATAAGAGCTGCCAGAAATAACAGCAGCGGGCTTTTCTTATTGCTCTGTTTGCTCATCGGGCACCCCCGATTTCCCGTTCAATACGGGTTACCAGTTCCCGTACTCTTTGACCATCACAGTCAATAATAATGTGGGCATACTTTTCATACAGAGGAGTGCGCTCCTCGTAGAGGGCTTTTAAGTCCTGCCCTTCCCGCAGCGTGACACCCCGTTCCGTTAAATCTCCCAGCCGTTCCTCGATCTGAGGAAGAGTCAGCCGTAAGTAAACCACAGTTCCGATGCTCCGCAGATGTTCCATGGCTTCCGCACCATAAATGGCACTTCCCCCGGTGGCAATCACGGTTCTGTCACAGATAAGCCCTGCATTCACATCGTTTTCAATTTTCCAGAACCCCTCCACTCCATGTTCACGGATGAGTTCATGGAGGAGTTTTCCGTATTTCTGCTGGATCACCAGATCGGAATCCAGAAAGGTATAACCCAGGCGCTTTGCCAGAACCACACCAACGGTACTCTTGCCAGCTCCGGGCATTCCAATTAAAATCACATTTTTCATGGCTTATCCTAAGTATGCAATGACTTCAACTTCACACAGTACGTTCTTGGGGAGCTGCTTTACAGCCACACAGCTTCTTGCAGGTTTCTCGGTGAAATACTGCTCATACACGCCGTTGAAAGCACCGAAATCTGCCATATCAGCCAAAAAACAGGTAGTTTTTACCACTTTGGTGTAGTCCACGCCAGCCTCTGCCAGAATAGCGCCTACATTTTTCATGCACTGGTGTGCCTGCTCCTCGATGGTGCCTGTTTCCAGTTCTCCGGTTGCAGGGATAATGGGAATCTGACCGGAAGCAAACAGGAAATCTCCTGCCACGATCCCCTGGGAGTAAGGTCCGATTGCTGCGGGTGCTTTGTCTGTTGCGATTTTCTTTAACATAACTTTAATCTCCTTTGCGATGATTGCTATTTGTATTTGTTGTTTCAACTGGCTTAACGCTTGACTACTTCCGGTTCGTCAAATTCCACCGTCACATAGTAACCTCTGGCATTCTCCTCAATGGCTGTGACGATGCCCTTCCGGCTTTTTAATTGCTCCCGGAAGGGGAAATTACCGGACATGGCCAGAGACGGGTCGATGGTATAATAGTAGTTACTGGGCAGTACGCCCTCAGTAATGGTGACTTCCTGCCCCTCCTGTAGAAGTCCGGGACGTTCCATCTTAAATTCCATCGTTCTCATAGTTTCCTCATTTCCACACAATTTATTTTGCAAACTGGCTGTTGTACAGGTTCGCGTAGAATCCACCCTTGGCAAGAAGGGATTCGTGATTGCCCTGCTCGATAATATTCCCGTCCTTCATGACCAGAATCACATCCGCAGACTGGATGGTGGAAAGGCGGTGTGCCACGATAAAGCTGGTACGTCCTTCCATGAGTCGGGCAAATGCCTCCTGAATCTTCATTTCGGTACGGGTATCAATGGAAGAGGTTGCCTCGTCCAGAATCAGCATGGGAGGCAGGCACAGCATGACTCTGGTAATGCAGAGCAGCTGTTTCTGTCCCTGGGACAGATTGCCACCGTCCTCGGTAATCACCGTGTCGTAGCCCTGGGGCAAACGCTTGATAAAGCTGTGGGCATGGGCAGCCCTGGCTGCAGCAATCACTTCCTCCTGGGTGGCATCGGGTTTACCCATGACGATATTCTCCCGGATGGTGCCGGTCTTTAACCAGGTATCCTGTAACACCATACCGTAGTTGGTACGGAGGCTCTTTCTGGTCATATTGCGGATATCGGTGCCTTCCACCTTAATCTCTCCGCTGTCCACATCGTAGAAACGCATGAGCAGGTTAATGATGGTGGTTTTGCCGCATCCGGTAGGCCCTACGATTGCCACACGCTGTCCGGGCTTTACTTTTAAGTTGAAGTCCTGAATCAGCTTTTTATCCGGTACATAGGAGAAGTATACATGGTCTAAAGAGACATTTCCCTCCGGGTCGGTCAGCACTCTCGCATCCGCAGGCTCTGCCACCTGAGGCTCCTCCTCGATGAGTTTAAAGACTCTCGCCGCACATGCCAGTGCGTTCTGTAACTCAGTTACCACACCGGAAATCTCGTTGAAGGGTTTGGTGTACTGGTTGGCATAGCTTAAGAAACAGGATAATTGTCCTACACTGAGCCGTCCTGCTACTGCAAAAAGTGCTCCTGCAATACCCACACCGGCGTAAACCAGGTTGTTGACGAAGCGGGTGGAGGGATTGGTGATGGAGGAAAAGAAAATGGCACGCAGGGAACATTTCTCCAGGCGTCCGTTAATCTCATCGAAGGTTTCCTGGGTCTCTTCCTCCTGTCCGTAAGCCTGTACCACCTTCTGGTTTCCAATCATCTCATCGATAAAGGCAGTCTGTTCCCCACGGGTCTGGGACTGCAGCTGGAACATGGTATAGGTTTTCCGGGCGATAAAGCTTGCTACAAATAAAGATAAGGGCGTGATGACCACAACCACCAGGGTAATGCCCACATTGACACTTAACATAAATAACAGAGTTCCCACAATGGTGATGATACCGCTGAACAGCTGGGTAAAGCCCATGAGTAGTCCGTCTGCAAACTGGTCAACATCCGCAATGACACGGCTTACCACTTCGCCGTAGGAATGGTCATCCACATAGCGCAGGGGCAGGATTTCCAGCTTGCGGAACGCCTCTTTGCGCACATCACGGATGATGTTGTAGGTCATTTTGTTGTTGCAGATATTCATCGCCCACTGCGCCAGGGCAGTGAGGGCAATGATAATTCCTATCTGTTTCAGGATTACAAAAATTCCTGCAAAATCCACCTGGCCTTTGGCAATGATTAAGTCCACCGCACGTCCGGTGAGAATGGGAATATATAAGGCAGAAATCACGGACACAGCCGCCAGTAAAATGGAAAGAATCAACAGCACCCAGTACCGCTTGATATAGTGCAGTACCTTCCGTAAAGTTTCCCCGGAGCTGCTTTGTTTTGTATTCGTCTTAGCCATTATGCCTGCACCTCCCTGGGATATTGTGAATAATAAATTTCCTGATAGACCTGACAGGCTTTTAACAGCTCCTCATGGGTACCGATTCCGGCTACCGCACCATCGTCCATGACGATAATCTGGTCGGCATGCATGATGGAGGATGCTCTCTGGGACACGATAAATACGGTTCGGGTGCCCTCCATCTGACGGATGGACTGACGCAGTCTTGCATCAGTGGCAAAGTCCAGGGCGGAGGCGCTGTCATCCAGAATCAGAATTTCCGGGTCGCGCACCAGTGCTCTTGCAATGGTCATACGCTGTCTCTGACCACCGGAGAGGTTTTTACCTCCCTGGGCGATTTCAAAGTCCAGACCGCCCTCTTTCTGGTCTACAAACTCTCTGGCCTGGGCAACTTCCAGTGCCTTGTATAATTTCTCATCCGGCACATCCTTTTCCCCTTCCTGTAAGGAGAATAACAGATTGTCACGAATGGAACCTTTAAATAAAACGGCTTTCTGCAGTACGATACCCACCTTGTCCCGCAGCTGTGCCAAAGGATAGTCCTTCACATCAATACCGTTAATCAGTACCCGTCCTGCTGTTGCATCGTAGAACCGTGGAATCATGTTGACCAGAGAGGATTTACCGGAACCGGTACCGCCGATAATGCCCACAGTCTGTCCTTTTTTCACGGTAAAATCAATGTCGGTTAAGGATTCCTCTGCGGCATTGCGGTAGGTCAGTCCTACATGCTCAAAGCGGACAGCCACATCCTTGTCCTCTTGATATTCGGGAGAAAGCTTCTCCACTGCCTCCTGGCTGCTGGTAATCTCGAACACATCCGCCACACGGTTGGCACAGGCAAGTGCCTTGGTAATGGTGACAATCAGGTTTGCCAGCTTAATCAGCTCCACCAGAATCTGGGACATGTAGTTCACCAGTGCCACTACCTGACCCTGGGTAATGAAGCCATTGTCAACCCGCACAGCTCCGGTGTAAATCAGGGCGATGGTTGCCGCATTTACAATAAGGTAAGTGACCGGATTGGTCAATGCAGATAACTTTCCTACATAGAGCTGCATTCTGGTCAGTTCGTCCACATTCTCCTCAAAGTGGGCTTTTTCCTGCTCCTCTTTGCCGAAGGCACGGATGACGCGGGCACCGGTGAGGTTCTCACGGGTGATGCCCAGCACCTTGTCCAGCTGGTTCTGTACTTTTTTGTACATGGGCATAGTGATGTACATAATGCCAAAGACCACGATGGACAGAACGGGAATCACCACAACAAAAAGCAGGGCTGCTTTTACATCGATGGTAAACGCCATAATCATGGCACCAAACACGATAAAGGGAGAACGCAGAAACAGGCGCAGGGTCATGTTGACACCGGACTGTACCTGGTTCATATCGCTGGTCATGCGGGTAATCATGGTAGAGGTACCCAGTGTATCCATCTCGGAAAAGGAAAGGCTCTGCATGTGTTTAAACAGGGCAGATTTCACCGCGGCAGCAAAGCCGGTTGCCGCTTTTGCGGAAAAATACTGGGCAGTCAGGGAACAGGTCAGTCCGATGATGCCAAGCAGCACCAGCACCCCACCCATTTTCCAGATATAGGGAATGTCCCGGTTACTGATACCCTGGTCAATGATTGCTGCCATGACAAGAGGCACAAAGAGTTCAAAGGAAGCTTCCAGCATCTTAAACAGAGGAGCAAGGACAGCTTCTTTTTTGTAAGCGGTCATGTACCGCATAAGTTTTTTCACGCTATTTCCTCCATTTTCTTTTTACACCGTATCACTTTCTTACGTAGCAAAACAACAGGTGTTTTACTGCTGCGTGAACAGTGTTTTTACACTAGTATTCAGATTACCATAAAAGGGAGTTGCTTTGCAACTCCCTAAGCTGTGGATCGCATAGTAAAAGAGCTGCGGAATTTTCCACAGCTCCTCTTTTTACCTCTACATATATTTTACACAAAATAAAAATTATTTTACCAGCCTGCCGTCGTGGATGATATGACGAATCTGTAAGTTTTTGTCCAGAATAACCAGGTTTGCTTTCTTTCCCTTCTCGATAGAGCCGTAATCTCTGGTCATGCCAATGGAATTTACAGGATTCCAGGCAGCTGCCTTAATGGCACTTTCCAGGGGAACACCAAAGCTTACCACATTGCGCATGCAATCCATCAAGTTGGTAGCACTGCCGGCAATGGTTCCATCCTCCAACGTTACTTTATGTCCAACTAACCTGGTGGGCAGCCCACCCAGTGAATAATCACCATCAGGCATGCCAGTTGCCATCATGCTGTCGCTGATGAGAACTACTCTGTCATCTCCGAACAGCTGGAAGGTTGCACGGATTACAGATGGATGGATGTGGATACCGTCACAGATCAATTCTACCTTTGCCTGCGGCGCATCGAAAGCTGCACCGATGACACCGGGGGCACGATGAGCGAAAGGAGGCATTGCATTGTACAAATGGGTCACATGATCAGCACCTGCCTGAAAAGCCTTGCAGGCTGTATCGTAATCAGAAGCGGTATGACCCAGGGAAAAATGATATTCACTGCTGCATTTGCGTATACAATCCAGAGCACCCTCCTCCTCGGGAGCAATGGTTACCAGACGAACCAGACCCTCTGCATCTTCCTGTAAATGTTTCAGCAATTCAGGATTTGCCTTCTGTACGAAAGCAGGGTTTTGTGCGCCCTTTTTTGACATGGCAATAAAGGGACCTTCCAGATTGATTCCGATCAGTTCAGCACCGTCTTCCGGATTTGCATTATGATAGGCTGCTCCATTTCTGCAAATCGCAGACAGGGTATCTGCCCCTAAGGTCATGGTCGCCGGGCAGATGGTGGTAACACCGTTCTGCAGCTCGTACTGCGCCATGGTATGCACGCCCTCAAAGTCTGCGTCACAGAAATCATGGTTAACACAGCCGTGGAAATGAACATCCGTCAGACCTGGAATCACATAGCAGTCAGATGCATCTAAAATATCATCAGACTCTGTTACGGCTCCAGGCATCGCAGGGTCAATGGACTCGATGCGATCATCCTTAGTCAAAATTGTTTGATTGGAAAATTTAAAATCGGCACCATACACCGATCCGTTTATGATTTTCATGGCACTATCTCCTTATTCTTTGCGCCGACACCGGGCTTTTTCTGCTTATTAGTATAACATGCATACATGGAAAGAACTTTCTGTCTCAGTGGGAACCTTCATAAAATCCTAAAAATTTTTTCAAAAAATGTTCGCAGATGTTCACTGTTTTTTCATATGTGGCTCCTATAATGGGCATGTTGTAAAGGAAGCAGTAAAAAGCTTCAGAAATGGAGGTGTATTGTATGACATCAGCGTTTACCCATGTACATGTAAATAATGAAATAGAACTTTGTGAAGTCCACAACCGGGAGATAAAGGAGAAAATCCGTCTTGCCTTTGCTGAGGCAGGTATCCCGTATTTTATGAAAGTAAAAAAGGAAAACTATGTAATCTGCATCAACGAGCGCTACAAACGTCTGGCCGAGGAACTGATTCTTGCCAAGCTGGAAAATGCCAGGGAAATCGTTACTTTTTATGAACCGGCATTACAGCCGCCCCGCCCCAACCGTTTTAAAAACAAACTGATGACCTTCAGTCTCTTGTATTAAGGAGCTGCAGGAAAATCCCACAGCTCCTTCCTTTGTCGTATTATTTTCTGCGCTCATATTTCACAAAGGTATAGGCAAGATCAAAGTAGGTCTGTTCATCGCTCTCTCCGGTCTGTACCCATTCCTCGTCTGTCTCCAGATTGGGAAAGTGGGCATCAGCCTCATAGGTGTGATCGATCACGGTGAGATGTGCTGTGTCACAATAAGGCAGGAGCTGTTGATAAATGCTCTCGCCTCCCACCACATAGACATCCCGGCTGTCGTACGCCTTCAATTCCTCCATCAGCTCCTCAATGGAATGTACGACATCCGCTCCTTTCACTTTAAGTTCCGGATCTCTGGACAGAATGATATTCGTTCTTCCGGCCAGGGGCATTCCCTGAGGGAAGGTCTCCAGTGTCCGGTGTCCCAGGACGATCACCTTACCGGTGGTTTCCTGACGAAAGAGTTTCTGATCTGCGGGGATCTGCACCAACAGCTGTCTTTTATTACCAATTCCCCACTTACTGTCAACCGCTGCTATTACATTCATGCAATCTCTCCTAAATTATTTATCATATTTATCACACAGGGAAATCACCTGGTCTGCAAACTTTGCCAGATCCTTATTGGCCATTCCCTCATTTTTGTAAATAACGCTAAGCAGCCTCTGTCCTGCAGCCACCAGGCGGGCAAACACATCGGATACCGTCTTTTTGCTCTTCCTGGCAACAGGAATGGGAGATGCCTCAAACAGGAATTTACCGCTGGCTAAATCGAACTCCGTGCCGCTATAGGGTGCATAGGCCTGGATACCGTGCTCCACTTTCAAACATTCTGCAAAAGAAATGGTGACGGAATCCTCGCCGTGTACCACAAATACCTTCCTGGGCTTTTCTTCAAAAGCGGTGATCCAGCTGATCAGACCGTCTTTATCTGCATGGCCGCTAAGCCCCGCCAGCTGCCTGATCTGTGCCCGGATTTCAATGGGCTCGCCAAACAGACGGACTTCCTTGGTCTCTCCTTCCACCAGGATTCTGCCCAGCGTACCGTTTGCCTGATATCCTACGAAAAGAATGGTGCACTCCGGTCTCCAGAGGTTGTGTTTCAAATGATGGCGGATACGTCCTGCCTCACACATACCGGAAGCGGATATAATGACCTTAGGTGTATTTTCAAAGTTGATGGCTTTGGATTCGTCACTGGTGATTGCCAGACGCAGCCCCGGAAACTTAATGGGGTTGATGCCCTGCTCAATTAACGCCTTCGCATCCTCGTCAAAGCACTCACTCATATTGCGCTGGAAGATTCCCGTTGCCTCCACCGCCAGGGGGGAGTCCACATAGACTGGGAAGTTGTCGTGTCCCTTGATGCGGTTCTCCGCCTTGATCTGCCGCAGGAAGTAGAGAATTTCCTGGGTACGTCCCACTGCAAAGGAAGGGATAACCACGTTGCCTCCCCGGTCAAAGGTTGCCTGCAAAATCTCCGTCAGCTCCGATGCATAGTCCAGTCGTTGTGCCGGATGCAGACGATCCCCGTAGGTAGACTCCATCACCACATAGTCTGCGGCTGCCGTGGTTGCCGGGTCTTTGATTAAGGGCTGGTGCAGATTCCCGATGTCTCCGGAAAAGACTATCTTCCGGGTCACCTCTGTACTGTCTTTGTCCTTCTCCGTCAGCCATACCTCAATGCTGGCGGAACCCAGGAGATGTCCGATGTCGGTAAAGCGGATTTTTACCTCATCGCACACCTCAATCTCTGCCCCATACCTGCAGGGTACTAACTGACGGATGGCACCGTCCGCATCCTCCATGGTATAGATAGGCTCCGTGTAAACCACTTCCGAACTTCTCTTCGCCTTTCTTGCCTTCCATTCTGCCTCCTGCTGCTGGATATGGGCACAGTCACGAAGCATAATGCTGCACAGATCCGCCGTTGCCTCCGTGGTAAAGATCTGTCCACGGAATCCTCTGGCATACAAAAGTGGCAGCATGCCGGAATGATCCACATGGGCATGGGTCAGGAAAACATAGTCAATCTGCGCCTCCGGCACCGGAAGTTCCGCGTTCTGATACACATCTGCCCCCTGCTCCATGCCGTAGTCCACCAGCATATGCTTTCCTGCTGCCTCCAGGTAGTGACAGCTGCCCGTTACCTCGTGAGCTGCCCCGATAAACATCAATTTCATGGTGTAGTCCCCCTTTTCTTTTCCTTCTATTTTATATAATGCGGTGGATCGTTTTCACGACATCTTTTTTCCCCGCATGAACTTCTTTTTTGAACGGTACATCCCCGCAAAGCATTTTATTGTCCGGGAAGAAATTTCCCATGGAAACGCGGGAATTTTCCGGTTTACAACAGAAATCTCCAGAGTATATACAATAACAGCAGATGCACCGGGTAAAAGAGATAAAAGAAATATTTCATTCCCCGGCCCCGTTCCCCGTTATAAAACAAAAGCAGGAAAAAACCCACCAGGCTCCAGGGCTCCCAGATAAAGGCCAGCGCCCCTGCTGCCACCGCAGCGATCCGGCGGTTTCTCAGCCAGTAAAAGACAGCAATCAATACCAGACCGATCACCATGTAATCAAATTTACACAGCCAGGAAAGAAGTGAAAGCCCTGCCAGTACCGGCACATGCCAGGAAAGAGGCAATCGAACAAAAAGTTCCAGCATCACCACCCCCAGGGCAAGAATAAAAAAAACATTCTGGTACTGCCAGTGGATCTCCCCATAAATTGCAAGATCAAAGGGCAGTTCTGAAAGAAAAGCAAACACAACCAGTTTCAACAGATATTTCCGCCAGTCTCTTGTGTGCAGGAATCCCTCCACAATAAAATAGGCAAAAACGGGAAAGGATAACCTTCCAATGCTGCGGAGAACCTGATAAGGCAGATTCAACGCCGTAGGATTTTCCGGGGTGATCCATCCAAACCTTGCTCCCCGCATCAGAATCGTCAGGGCAAAATGGTCACAAACCATTGCCAGCATGGCAATCCATTTCAATGTGGTGGCATCCAGTTTCCTCACCGGAGCAAGAAACTGTTCCACCCTGTATTCCAATACTGTTTGCGTCCCATTTCCCATGATTATTCTACCCTTTTGTGTTATTTCAATTCGTTGGCCAGGGTATAGAACTGATAGTACACCCCTTTTCTGGCAAGCAGTTCCTCGTGGTTTCCCTCTTCTACAATTCCTTCTTCCGTCAGCACCAGGATACGATCGGAATTGCGGATACTGGACAGTCGGTGGGCAATTGTCAATGTGGTACGCCCCTCCGAAAGCTGGGAAAGGGACCTTGCCACCGCATATTCGCTTTCATTATCCAACGCCGAGGTTGCCTCATCCAGAATAATAATGGGCGGATTTTTCAGGAATACCCGGGCGATGCTGATCCGTTGCTTCTG
>CAKRTZ010000006.1 GCA_934402515.1 uncultured Lachnospiraceae bacterium | reverse complement strand
ACGGTGGCCTTGAATGACAGACAAGGCAATTCCTATTGCATTATACAGTTTCTATAACGATGGAATCGTTATCAAAACAAAATAGAAAGGCGCGGTTAATCATATGCTTCGTTTAGGAGAAAAACAGACTCTTGAGGTCGTAAAAATAGTAGATTTCGGCGTATACCTGGCAGAATCCGCCAGGGTAAA
Source organism: uncultured Lachnospiraceae bacterium (assembly GCA_934402515.1). GTDB lineage: Bacteria > Bacillota > Clostridia > Lachnospirales > Lachnospiraceae > UMGS2037. The sequence goes on along the minus strand of CAKRTZ010000006.1, from coordinate 60,679 downwards.
CCCGGAGGAGAAGGTACTTCTTCCTATCAAACAAGTGCCTGCCGGCACCAAACTGGGGGATGCGATCACGGTGTTCCTCTATCGGGATTCCAGTGACCGGCTCATCGCAACCACCCGCACACCGGGCATTGTGATCGGGGAACTGGCCAGACTGCAGGTAAAACAGGTGGGAAAGATCGGAGCGTTCCTGGATTGGGGACTGGAAAAGGATCTTTTGCTGCCTTTCAAGGAACAGATGGGAAAGGTTCGTCCCGGGGATGAGTGCCTGGTGAAGCTTTATGTGGATAAGAGCCGACGTCTCTGTGCATCCATGAATATTTATCATGATCTGAAGACGGACAGCCCTTACCAGAAGGATGATAAAGTAACCGGTTTTGTTTACGAGGTGAACCCGGAGTACGGTGCCTATGTGGCAGTGGATGACTGCTACAGCGCCATGATTCCCAAGAAGGAAATGTACGGAAACGTGCATACCGGACAGGTCATTGAGGCGAGAGTGGCAGAGGTGAAACCGGACGGCAAGCTGTCCTTAAGCGTAAGGGAAAAGGCATATCTTCAGATCGGTGCAGATGCGGAGAAAGTATGGCAGATGATTATGGAGTATGACGGCAGACTGCCCTTTAACGATAAGGCATCGCCGGAAGTGATCCGAAGAGAGACCCAAATGAGTAAAAATGAATTTAAACGTGCGGTGGGAAATCTACTGAAGAGCGGTAAAATCGAGATTACGGAGAAGGGAATTCATGCGAAATAAACATCTGGGGTGGATGTTCTTAATCACCATTCTGCTGCATATCGGACTGGTATTGGCCATGTCCTTTACAACCTTTGGAGAAAAGCTGCCCCTTGCGGGAAATTTTATCCTCAGCGAAGCAGTAATTGTTGTTCCTGCGCTGCTCTTTTTGCTCCTCACAGGAAGAAACGATGAACGGAACCCTTTAGATAAACTGGGATTTCACAAAATGAAAATTTCTTCGGCAGGGATGCTGGTACTGTATGCATTTTTGCTGATCCCCCTGGCTACCCTGTGCAATGCCATCTCCATGCTGTTTGTGGAAAACCGTGTGGTTTCCATCAGCAGTGAGATCCTGGGGATGGGGCTGCCAGCCATGCTGTTTTTTACTGCGATAAACGCTCCCTTTTGTGAGGAACTGGTTTTCCGGGGCGTGATTTACAGAACCTGCCGGGAACGGAGTGGGGCATGGAAAGCCTTGTGGCTTTCGGCCATTCTCTTTGGACTGATGCATATGAATTTTAACCAGGCAGGCTATGCCATGGTACTTGGCCTAGGTCTCGCCCTGGCACTGGAAGCTACGGACAGCCTCTGGGGATCCATGATTATTCATTTTGTTTTTAATGCCAGCAGCAGTCTGGAATTGTTTCTTATCAGCCGCATGGCACCAGAAGTCTATGAAACCATGCAGGATGCGGAGCTTTCCGGAATGGAATTACAGATGAGCATTGGCGTTTATCTCATGCTTGCCTGCATAACCACAGCCCTGGCAGGCTGTGTACTGGCATGGATTTCCAAAAATGAAGGACGGCAGACGCAGATGCGCGCCATCTGGAACAACCGTAAGCAGCCGGGGGAAAAAGTGGTGACGATCCCCCTGATCATCGGTGTGGTTTTGGCGCTGGCCTATATGGTTATCGAAGTTGTATTACAATAAGTTTTGTGTAAAACGCACAAAATCAAAGACTTTGCTTGCAATGAAAAGGACATTTTGCTATAATCATTGCCCGTAGAGGTATGGTATATGCAGACAATCAATGTGTTAGGGGTAACACTGCGAAGCTATTCACTGAAAGAAGCTATGGCTCAGACCGATTCTTTTCTCAGAAATGGTGCGTTGAATACGATCGTGAATCTGTCCGCTGATATGCTGGTGGAGGCCGGAAAGGACGAATCCTATCGGCAGTTTCTGGAAGAGGCGGATATGACTGTCCTGGATGACAGAGAGACACGCGCCGCATTGGGCCTGTCCTTGAAGGGACACGGACATGAGGCGGAGAGCGGAATTTACTTTAAAGAGTTTATCCGCAGGAATGTTCGGGAGCACAATACCGTTTATCTTTTGACGGAGACTGCAGAGCAGATGCAGTGGCTGAAACAGGAGATCGCAGAGGTAAGCCCTAAGATATCTTTTGCCGGAAATCATGTATATACGGCAGAAGAAAAACTGGAAACGATTATGAATGATCTCAATGAGGCGGCACCGAGGGTAATCCTCTCTGTACTTCCCTTTACGGTGCAGTCACAGCTGATGCGGGAAGGACGCAAATACCTGAATGCGGAAGTATGGTTTGCGTTCCGGCCTGAAGAAATTTTAAAGAAAAGCCGTGATACTTTGACGGACCGCCTGCGGACCAAACATAGCCGGCGAATGTTATCAAGGCAATTATTACAGTATGAAAAAACAAGCACAGAAGATTAAAACTTCTGTGCCTGTTTTTTATGTGCAGTAATGCGGCGCTTCAAGATGGAAGCCTCCAGCGGTGTGAACAGCAGGTCGCTGATAAAAGAAAGGGATGCGGCGAAACGGATTTGTTCCATGCAGCCCTCGCGGCATAACGCAATCACCGGAGTGGTTCCCAGGGGGAGCTTTTCCACAAACTCCAAAAGTTCCCTGCCCTGGTCAGCCTCCTCAGAAATATCAAGATAAAGACCGGAAAGGTTGGAAACCGATCCGGAGAAAGCATCCAGCAGATCATCATAGGAATGAACCTGACGGATTTTGACGGAAGGATCACTGGCAAAATCCAACATGCTTAAAATATTACGGGATCCGGTCATTACCAGAACGGAGTGTTCCTGTTCGTTCAGGCTGGCATCGGAGATACCGTATTCGCGGTAGCATCCCTTTCCCGCATGTTTGGACTCATAAAGCGCTTCATCCGCCTTGGCGAACAAAGAATCGTAGTCAGTGTCCTGAGGGCTTGAAAAGGCAAGTCCGATGCTGACGGTCACATTATCCGGAATGGAGAGGTTTTCCTTTACGGCGATGATGGACAGCAATTCATCAATTTTGCGATAAAGCGCTGCCCGCGACGAAACATTCTGGGAAAATACCACAAATTCATCGCCGCCGATTCTTCCTACGATTTCCGATCCGGAAAACTGGGAGGCGATGAGACTGGAAATGATGGAAATGGTGTGATCCCCCACCGTGTGTCCGTACACATCGTTGATCGCTTTGAAATTATCAATATCAAAAGCCAGGAGAGCATGCTGTTCCCCCGGATGCCGGGACAGGATATCGGTGATGTGGCTGATGGTGGTGGCTTTGTTAAAAAGACCGGTCATCTCGTCCAGCTCCGCCTTGATTCTGAACTTTACATATTTATCGATCAGCGATTTGATGCGTTGCTGTGATTTTAACAAATTTCTGATGCGGGACAAAGCAGTCTCTTTATCAATGGGTTTCACCAGAAAATCGTTGGCACCCAGCTCATAGGCTTTTGCCTGGATTTCATGGGTGTCACTGGTGGTGAGAACAATGACCGGAATATCCAGAAAATCCTGCATCTCCTGCCTGCGTCGCAAAACCTCAAAGCCGTCAATGCCGGGCATGACCAGGTCTAACAGCACCAGATCGATATTTTCTGCATTTTCTTCTATGATGTGCATGCACTCTAAACCGGAAACGGCTTCCAGCAGGTGAAAGTGCTCGCTGAACAGTTCTTTGATTACCGCCCTCTGAAAACGGGAATCATCCACAATGAGTATGGTTTCTTTTGTAAGCTCCACAAGGCTGTCTCCTTATTAAGTATATCAATAGGACTACTGTACTATTTTGTAGAAAAATTATCAAGGGCGTTTTTAGCTTTCCCTGTTATTTACAGCCTCAACTATGACAAAAGTAATGGATTGTTACTTTTTTTGTGCCCTCAACGGAACTTTTTTACAGAAATACATAAAAAATACACAAAATCCTTTCATTTGCAGGTAGATTTATTTGTAACTTTAGATTAAAATAGTAGGCGGATGTAGAAAAAACACAAATTAACACGAAAAATGCATTGTTCAACTTGCATAGAATGCTAAAGGAGCGGGGAAGTATGATTTCAAATCAGATTTTACAGAACACAATCGAAGGTCTGAAAGCAATTGCAAGAGTAGACCTGAGCGTGATGGACACAGACGGTAAGGAAGTGGCAGCCACAGCAGATATGGCATCCTGTTCTTCCGCAGCACTGGAGTTTGCAGCATCTCCTGCGGATTCCCAGGAAATTCAGGGTTACCAGTACTTTAAGATTTATGACGAACAGCAGCTGGAGTACATATTGATTGCTGGAGGTATGGGCGAAGATGTCTATATGATCGGCAAGATGGTGGCTTTTCAGATCCAGAATCTGCTGGTCGCTTATAAAGAGCGCTTTGATAAGGATAATTTTATTAAAAATCTGCTTTTGGATAATCTGCTTCTGGTGGATATTTACAGTCGTGCGAAAAAACTGCATATTCAGGCAGATGCCAAGCGCGTGGTTATGATTATTGAGTCTGACAACGGAAAAGATAATAACGCGCTGGAGATGATCCGCACCAATTTCGGTGTGGGCAGCAAGGATTTCATTACCGCTGTGGATGAAAATAACGTGATTGTGGTGAAGGATCTGACGGACGGAGACAGCAACAAGGACATTGATAAAGCAGCGAAGTCCTTTGTGACTTATCTCCAGAAAGAGGGCTTCAAGAATGTGAGAGTGGCATACGGCACTACCGTGGGAGAGATCAAGGAAGTCAGCCGTTCTTATAAAGAAGCAAAAATGGGACTGGATGTGGGCAAGATTTTCTTTGATGAGAGAGATGTGATTGCCTACAGCGAACTGGGTATCGGCCGTCTGATTTATCAGCTGCCCATCCCTCTCTGCAAAATGTTCATCCGTGAGATTTTCGGGGGAAAGAGCCCGGATGAATTCGATGAGGAAACCCTGACTACCATCAATAAGTTCTTTGAGAACAGCCTCAACGTATCAGAGACCTCCAGGCAGTTATTTATCCACAGAAATACGCTGGTATATCGTCTGGACAAACTGCAGAAGAGCACAGGACTGGATCTGCGTGTTTTTGAAGATGCCATTACTTTCAAGATCGCATTAATGGTAGTAAAATACATGAAGTATATGGAATCATTTGAGTATTAATTAGAATGAAAAGGACAGGTGAAACGGTTTGGCAGTAAAAGATACAAAGCGGCGCAAGCGAAAAAAAGATGTGGACAGCAATGAGATCATTACGCTGGAAAATGTCAGCAAAGCTTATTCCACAGGTGCGCCCGCATTAAATGGAATTTCCCTTCATATCAATAGAGGAGAATTTGTTTTTATCGTGGGAGACAGCGGTTCCGGTAAATCCACGCTCATCAAGCTGTTGCTGCGTGAACTTACCCCCACGGAAGGATCCATACGGGTGATGGGATATGATCTTAACCGCATCAGACATCGCAAAATTCCGGAATTCCGTCGTAATATCGGCGTGGTATTCCAGGATTTCCGTCTTTTGAAAGATCTGAATGTTTATGAGAATGTGGCTTTTGCCCAGAGAATTGTGGAAGCTCCTGCAAAGGAGATCCGGAAAAACGTTCCGTCCATGCTGGCAACCGTGGGATTGGCCGGCAAATATAAAGCGAAACCCAAGCAACTTTCCGGTGGAGAGCAGCAGCGTGTTGCCCTGGCAAGAGCCCTGGTGAACCAGCCCGAGGTACTTCTTGCCGACGAGCCTACCGGTAATCTGGATCCGAAGAACTCCTGGGAAATCATGAAACTTCTGGAGGAGATCAATGAATGCGGAACCACCGTCCTGGTGGTAACCCACAACAGAGAAATTGTCAATGAAATGAAAAAGCGTGTGGTAACCATGCGCAAGGGTGTCATTGTCAGCGACGAGAAAAACGGGGGATATATCGATGAAGAAGATTAGTACCTTGCTTTATACCTGCAAGCAGGGATTTAAGAATATTTTCCGGAATAAACTATTTTCCCTTGCATCCATTGCCACCATCGCAGCCTGTCTGTTCTTGTTTGGACTGTTTTATTCGATTGTGACCAACTTTCAGAATATGGTGAGAAATGTGGAAAAAGGCGTGTGCGTCACCGTCTTTTTTGATGAAGATCTGGAGGAGTCCCGTATTCAGGAAATCGGTGAGCTGATTTCCCAGCGGACGGAAGTCTCCAAAGTGGTTTATATTTCAGAGGAAGAAGCCTGGAACAGCTTCAAACAGGATTATTTAGGTGAATATGCAGATGGATTTAAGGAGAATCCTCTGGTAGGATCCTCAAACTATCAGATTTATCTCAATGATGTATCCATGCAGGAATCTTTGGTGACTTATCTGGAGTCCATTCCCGGTATCCGTAAAATCAATCAGTCTGTACTTCTGGCAAGTACCCTGACAGGTGCCAATGCCCTGATTGGCTATATTTCCGTGGGAATGATCGTGATTCTGCTGGCAGTATCCATCTTCCTGATCAGCAATACCGTTACCATCGGTATTTCCGTGCGGAAAGAAGAAATCAACATTATGAAATACATCGGTGCCACCGACTTTTTTGTGCGTGCACCCTTTGTCATTGAAGGAATCCTGATTGGTCTGATCGGTGCGGCGATACCTCTGGTAACCCTGTATCTGATTTATGAAAAGGTTGTGGTTTATGTGATGGATCGTTTTTCCATGCTCAGTTCCATGCTGTCCTTTATGCCGGCACAGACCATCTTCCATACCCTCACACCGGTTTCTTTAGGTATGGGCGTGGGAATCGGATTCCTGGGAAGTTTTATCACCGTGCGCAAGCACTTGCGCGTGTAATGGAGTTGGGGAATGAAAAAGCGCAAACCGATTATTTGTGTGCTTTTGTGTCTGGGAATTGCTCTTTGCATTCCATCCCGGTCGCAGGCACTGTCCTTGAATGAGATCACATCGGATTCCATCAAGGAAAAGGAAAATCAGATTTCCAGTGCACAGACGGAGAAACAATCCCTGCAGGCGAATCTGTCTGATGTAAAAAAAATAAAAAAAGAACTGGAAGCAGTGAAAAATAACCTGTCTGCCTATGTCACCCAGCTGGATGGAGAGATGGCTCAGATGCAGGAAAACATCACCAGTCTGGAGACACAGATCGAGGACAAAACCGCACAGATCGTCCAGACAGAGGCTCAGCTGGATGAGGCGATCGAAATTGAAAACGCCCAGTATGAAGCAATGAAAAAGCGCATCAAATTCATGTATGAAAAGGGCGATGACTACTATCTGGAGCTTCTGTTTTCGGCGGACAGCTTTCCAGATATGCTGAATAAGGCAGATTATATTGAACAGCTTTCTGCTTATGACCGCAAAATGCTGGATCAGTATGTGGCCACCACTAAATACGTTGAGTTATGTAAACAACAACTGGAGGCGGACAAGGAAGTCCTGGAAGAAGCCAAGGCAGATGTGGAGAAGGAAAAGGAAGCGGTAGAAGAATTGATCGGCGAGAAGGAACAGCAGATCAACAGCTATGCCTATGATATCTCCAACAAGGAACAGGCTATCAAGGAGTATGAGGCAGACATCGCGGAGCAGAACCAGATCATCAAGGATCTGGAGGCTGCGGTGGCGGCAGAGCGGCAGGCAATTTATGATGCAGAGCATCCGAAAATTACCTATGACGGCGGTGTGTTTGTATGGCCGGCGCCTTCTTATAAAAGAATTTCCGATGAATATGGCGAACGAATCCACCCGATTCTGGGAACCAAACAGTTTCACAACGGACTGGATATGGCGGCACCAGGTGGAAGCCCCATCCTGGCGGCCTACGACGGAGAAGTGGTGGCAGCATCCTACAGCTCTTCCATGGGAAATTACATTATGATTGACCACGGAAATACCCTGTATACCATTTACATGCATGCCTCCGCTCTCTATGTGAAAAAGGGAGATGTAGTCACCAAGGGACAGCAGATTGCTGCAGTGGGCTCCACCGGAAGATCCACCGGAAACCACCTGCATTTCAGCGTGCGCCTGAATGGAAGCTATGTAAATCCATGGAACTATTTGAAATAGAAAGGAACTATTAGAAATTGGAAAACGAAAAACAGTCATCTTCATTTTTGAAAGGCCTCGTTGTGGGACTGTTTGCGGCACTGCTTATCTCAGTGCTGGCATTTGTGACCGTAAAGGTTTATATGAATTATGTAAATCATAAGGCACAGACTCAGGTTAGTACGGATGGGGATTCTTCAGAATCCCGGGAATCCTCCACCTCGGTGGTAACTCAGAATGTCACCCGCAAAATGGAACTCATTGAACAGGTGATTGATACCTACTACTATCAGGAGGACATCGACCAGGAGGAACTGGAAAACGGCATTTACCGTGGTATGGTGGAATCCTTGGGTGACCCCTATTCTGCCTATTATTCCGCAGAGGAATTGAAAGAAATGACAGAATCCATTCAGGGTATTTTCTACGGCATCGGAGCAACCTTAAGTCTGGATGAGGACACCGGCTTTGGCATTATTAAAGAAGTGTTGTCAGGAACTCCCGCAGAGGAGGCTGGACTGAAAGATGGCGACCTGATTTACAAGGTGGACGGAGAAAGCACCTATGGCATGGATTTGCAGGAGATTGTCAGCCATGTGCGTGGTGAAGAAAACACTCAGGTGGTACTGACCATCGTGCGGACGGGCGTGGATGACTATCTGGAAATTCCCATCACCCGAAAGAAAATCGAGGATAACACCGTCAACGCCACCATGTATGATAACAAGATTGGTTATATCCAGATTACGGAATTTGATGAGGTGACTACCAACCAGTTTAAGGAAAACCTGGAAATGCTCCAGGGAGATGGTATGGAGGCACTGATTCTGGATCTGCGTTCCAACCCCGGAGGAAGTCTTTCCACCGTGGTGGACATTGCAGGAATGATTCTTCCCAAAGGACTGGTGGTTTACACCGAGGATAAAAATGGAAAGCGGGAAGAATATTACAGCGATGGAAAACATGAGCTGACTATTCCCATGGTGGTTCTGGTAAACGGTGCCAGTGCCAGCGCATCGGAGATTTTGTCCGGTGCTATTAAGGATTACGGAATCGGAACCCTGATGGGAACCAAGACCTTCGGAAAAGGCATTGTACAGCGTCCGATTACCTTAAGTGACGGGTCTGCGGTGAAACTCACCGTCAGCAGTTATTACACCCCCAAAGGCAACAACATCCACGGCATCGGCATTGAGCCGGATGTGGAGTGCATTTTTAATGCCAACGCTTATTATGACAATCGTTATGATAACCAGTTGGAGAAAGCCAGAGAATATCTCAGTGACAAGCTGGGAGTCGAGTATGTGGCACCGGACAATAAGCCGGTGGCTGAAGAATAAAAAATGGATTGCCGGACACCCGTCATAGCAGGTGCCCGGCAAATTTGTTTCTTAATTTATTTAATGTCTTTTATTTATGCGATAATTTTTTGACAGTCAGCCTGCGCGAAGTATCTGATTTGCAATGAGGGACTGTTGGAAAACGCCGGCATTTAGGTGCGGTTTTGTCGCACCTTACGTGCCGTTGCGTTTTTCACCAAGCGAGAGCGCGTCCCGAATGCAAACAGATACTGACACAGCAGGCGTCCGTCAGACGAACCAGTAACATAGACAAAAAGAACAAATGTTCGCAAAATTCTGGACAATTTAAAATCATTGTGATACGATGACTATGTTTCGATATTTGAGTGAAACCTATATTGATGCAATTAGGATTTGTAACGTATAAACATAGAAAAACATTCTCATTACACATTGGGAGCAATTATGGATCATTTTGTACTTCACAGCGAATATCAACCAACCGGCGACCAGCCCCAGGCGATTGCGGAACTGGTGGAGGGCTTTCAGAAAGGCAACCAGTTCCAGACCCTTCTGGGTGTCACCGGCTCCGGCAAAACCTTCACCATGGCCAATGTCATCGCAGCATTGAATAAACCAACCCTGGTCATCGCCCATAATAAGACCTTGGCAGGACAGCTCTACGGCGAGTTCAAGGAATTTTTCCCGGAAAATGCGGTAGAATACTTTGTATCCTATTATGACTATTACCAGCCGGAGGCGTACATCCCGTCCTCCGACACCTATATTGCCAAGGATTCCGCTATCAACGATGAAATTGATAAACTCCGGCTTTCCGCCACTGCGTCCCTCACAGAACGCCGGGATGTGGTAGTTGTGGCATCCGTATCCTGTATCTACGGTTTGGGAAGTCCTGATGAGTTCCACGATATGACGGTTTCCCTCCGTCCTGGCATGGAAGTGGACCGGGACACGGTGATCCGTGGACTCATTGACATGCAGTACGAGCGGAATGATATGGATTTACAGCGCGGACGGTTCCGGGTACGGGGAGATGTACTGGAGATTATGCCTGCCCAGGGCAGTGACTATGTGATCCGTGTGGAGTTTTTCGGAGACGAAATTGACCGGATCTGTGAGGCCGATCCCCTGACCGGTCAGCTTTGCAGCACCCTGGAGCATGTGAGCATTTTCCCTGCCTCCCATTATGTGGTGGCACAGGAGAAGATTAACGAGGCATGTAAACACATTGAGGCGGAACTGGAAGAAAGAGTCCGCTATTTCAAAGGCGAGGATAAATTGTTGGAGGCTCAGAGAATTTCCGAGCGAACCAATTTTGACATTGAGATGTTACGGGAGACGGGGTTCTGCTCCGGTATTGAAAACTATTCCCGGCATCTGAATGGGTTGCCTGCAGGGGCTCCCCCTTATACCCTCCTGGATTTCTTTACCGATGACTTCCTTATTATTGTGGACGAGTCCCACATGACCATTCCTCAGATCCGTGGTATGTACGCCGGTGACCGATCCCGCAAAAATACTCTGGTAGACTACGGTTTCCGTCTGCCCTCGGCACTGGATAACCGTCCTCTCTGCTTTGAAGAGTTTGAGAGCCACATTGACCAGATGCTCTTCGTATCAGCAACCCCCTCGGTTTATGAGCAGGAGCATGAACTGTTGCGCACCGAGCAGATTATTCGTCCTACCGGACTTCTTGACCCGGAAATCACAGTGAAGCCTGTGGAGGGACAGATTGATGATCTGGTTACAGAAGTAAATAAAGAAATTGCCCAGCATAACAAGATTCTTGTTACCACTCTGACCAAACGGATGGCAGAGGATCTCACCGATTATATGAGAGAGGTGGGAATCCGTGTGAAATATCTTCATTCCGATATTGATACCTTGGAGCGGGCAGAGATTATCCGGGACATGCGTCTGGATGTCTTTGATGTGCTGGTGGGCATTAACCTTTTGAGGGAGGGCCTGGACATCCCGGAGATTTCCCTGGTGGCAATTCTGGATGCGGATAAGGAAGGATTCCTGCGTTCCGAAACTTCACTGATTCAGACTGTGGGACGTGCCGCACGAAACGCCCAGGGACGGGTTATCATGTATGCAGACACCATGACGGACTCCATGCGGAATGCCATTGATGAGACAAACCGTCGCCGTACCATCCAGCAGAAATATAACGAGGAACATGGCATCACCCCCCAGACTATTAAGAAAGCAGTCCGGGATTTAATCAGCATTTCCAAGTCCATTGCCAAGGAAGAAGCGCGTTTCGAGAAAGACCCGGAATCCATGAACCGGAAGGAACTGGAGAAACTGATTGCAGATATACAGAAGAAGATGAAGAAAGCAGCGGCAGAACTGGACTTCGAGACAGCGGCAGAGCTGCGTGATAAGATGATGGAACTGAAAACCCAGTTGCAAAAGATGGAATAACTATTCTGAATAGTTATGAACAATGAATCGTTATAAAAATAGAATAGTTTTAAAGTTATAAATAGAAAGGCATGGTAACAACATGGCAGCATCACAGAAGATGCTCCCCAAAGAATATATTAGAATTCGAGGAGCAAATGAGCATAATTTACAGAATCTGAACGTGGATATTCCCAGGAATGAGTTTGTAGTCCTCACAGGACTTTCCGGCTCCGGAAAAAGTTCCCTGGCATTTGACACTATCTACGCGGAGGGACAACGGCGGTATATGGAATCACTGTCTTCCTATGCGAGACAGTTCCTGGGACAGATGGAAAAACCCAATGTGGAATCCATTGAAGGACTTTCCCCGGCGATTTCCATCGACCAGAAATCCACCAATCGCAACCCTCGTTCCACGGTGGGAACGGTAACGGAGATTTACGACCATTTCCGTCTCCTTTTTGCCCGGATCGGTATTCCCCACTGCCCGAAATGTGGCAAGGAAATCAAGAAACAGTCCGTGGATCAGATGGTGGATGTGGTGATGGCACTGCCGGAAGGCACCAAAATCCAGCTGCTGGCACCGGTGGTACGGGGCAGAAAAGGTGAGCATGCCAAAGTTTTTGACCGGGCGAAAAAGGGCGGCTATGTTCGTGTCCGTGTGGACGGCAATCTCTATGACCTTTCCGAAGAAATTAAATTAGAGAAAAATAATAAACATAATATTGAAGTGGTGGTTGACCGTCTGGTGGTGAAACCGGGCATTGAACGCCGTCTGACCGATTCCCTGGAAAATGTTCTCCATTTGTCAGAGGGTCTGGCAATGGTGGATGTGATTGGCGGTGATACCCTGATGCTTTCCGACAGCTTTTCCTGTCCGGATTGCGGTATCAGCATCGACGAGATTGAGCCCCGCAGCTTTTCCTTCAACAATCCTTTCGGAGCCTGCCCGGATTGCTATGGCCTGGGCTATAAGATGGAATTTGACATTGACTTGATGATTCCTGACCGGTCGCTTAGTATCAATCAGGGAGCAATCTCCTGCATGGGGTGGCAGTCCAGCAATACCAAAGGAAGCTTTACCAATGCAATTCTTACTGCACTGGCCAAAGAATATGACTTCAGCCTGGATACACCTTTTGAAGAATTATCAGCGAAAGCCCAGGACGTTCTTATCAACGGTACCGGTGGCAGGGAAGTCAAGGTGTACTACAAGGGGCAGCGGGGTGAAGGGATTTACCCGGTTGCCTTTGAAGGATTGATAAAAAATGAAGAACGCCGCTACCGTGAGACTTTTTCTGAGACAGCGAAGGCAGAATATGAACAGTATATGCGCATTACACCCTGTAAGCTTTGTAAGGGTATGCGTCTGAAACAGGAATCCCTAGCGGTCACCATTGCGGATAAGAATATTTATGAAGTGACGTCCATGTCCATTGTCCAGCTACAGAACTATCTGGAAGGTCTGACCCTTACGCCCCAGCAGGAGCTGATTGGAAAACAGGTATTAAAAGAAATCAAGACCCGCGTAGGTTTTCTGGTGGATGTGGGTCTGGAATATCTGACCCTGGCCCGGGGCACGGCTTCCCTCTCCGGTGGCGAAGCCCAGCGTATCCGTCTGGCAACCCAGATCGGTTCCGGCCTGGTGGGTGTCTGCTATATCCTGGACGAGCCCAGTATCGGACTTCACCAGCGGGACAATGACAAACTTCTCGCAGCATTAAAACGCATGCGGGATTTAGGCAATACCCTGATTGTAGTGGAACATGACGAGGATACCATGTTTGCCGCCGACCATATTGTGGATATCGGACCGGGAGCGGGCGCCCATGGTGGAAAAGTCATTGCCCAGGGAACCGCCCAGGACATTATGAATACACCGGAATCCATTACCGGACAGTACCTCAGCGGCAAATTACAGATTCCTATACCGGAGAAACGCCGGGAACCTGCCGGCTGGCTTACCATCAAAGGTGCAAAGGAAAATAACCTGAAAAATATTGATGTGGATTTTCCCTTGGGAGTGTTTACCTGCGTTACCGGTGTGTCCGGTTCCGGGAAAAGCTCTCTGGTCAATGAAATCCTTTATAAATCCCTGGCGAAAAAGCTGAACCGTGCCCGCACTATTCCCGGCAGACATGACAGAATGATCGGAGCGGAGCAGCTGGACAAAGTGATCGACATCGATCAATCACCCATTGGACGCACACCCCGTTCCAACCCCGCAACCTATACCGGCGTTTTTGACCAGATCCGAGATTTGTTTGCCTCCACCCCCGATGCGAAGGCAAGAGGCTACAAGAAGGGCCGGTTCAGTTTCAATGTGAAGGGCGGAAGATGTGAGGCCTGCAGTGGCGATGGAATCATTAAAATCGAGATGCATTTTCTGCCGGATGTGTATGTGCCCTGTGAGGTTTGCGGAGGTAAACGCTACAACCGGGAGACACTGGATGTGAAATATAAAGGAAAGAATATCTACGATGTGTTGGATATGACGGTGGAAGAGGCAGTAAAATTTTTTGAAAATGTTCCTTCCATTGCCCATAAGATCGAGACACTGAACGATGTGGGACTTTCCTATGTGAAACTGGGACAGCCTTCCACCCAGCTTTCCGGTGGAGAGGCCCAGCGTATCAAACTGGCTACAGAACTGTCCAGACGTGGCACCGGCAAGACGATTTACATTTTAGATGAGCCCACCACAGGTCTTCATTTTGCAGATGTGCACAAGCTGGTGGAAATCCTGCAACGCCTGGCAGATGCCGGGAATACCGTGGTTGTCATTGAACATAACCTGGATGTGATTAAGACAGCGGATTATATTATAGATATCGGCCCGGAGGGCGGCGATCGGGGCGGTACCGTCATTGCCAAAGGAACCCCGGAGGAGGTTGCGAAGAATCCGAAATCTTATACCGGTGTCTATATTCAGAAAATGCTGGATAAAGCAAAAAAACACTAAGGAACCTGTGTGGCCTGGCCGATATAAATTATAGCGATATCTGACTTTATTAAAATTTTGTGAACCCCCTAGGCGAGCGTAATGTTTTAGGTTATAATATATCCTATGTTTAACTGCCGAACTTTTGGTTAATATCAAAATAGATCATGAGCAATAAGAAATGAAAGGGGTTTAGTCATGCAGTGTACAGATATCGGAATTGATTTGGGAACTGCCAGTATCCTTGTTTATATCAGAGGAAAGGGCGTTGTATTAAAAGAGCCCTCTGTTGTAGCCTTTGACCGCGATACCAACCGCATTAAAGCAATCGGAGAGGATGCACGTCTCATGCTGGGACGTACTCCCGGCAATATTGTTGCCGTACGTCCCCTTCGTCAGGGCGTTATCTCCAACTACGACTTAACAGAGAAAATTATGAAACACTTTATCCAGAAAGCACTGGGTAAACGTGCCTTTCGTAAGCCTCGTATTGCAGTCTGCGTACCCAGCGGAGTTACCGAGGTGGAACGTAAAGCAGTAGAGGATGCTACCTATCAGGCTGGAGCCAGAGATGTTTATATTATTGAGGAGCCAATCGCAGCCGCAATTGGTGCGGGAATTGATATTTACAAGCCTTGCGGCAATATGATTGTGGATATCGGCGGTGGTACTGCAGATATTGCAGTCATTTCCCTTGGCGGAACTGTGGTATCAGCATCCATCAAGATTGCCGGAGATGATTTCGATGAGGCTCTGGTGCGCCACATGCGTAAGAAACACAATCTGCTCATCGGTGAGAGAACTGCAGAAGACATCAAGATTAAGATTGGTTCTGTGTTCCCCAGAGCAGAGGTTGACTATATGGATGTCCGTGGACGTAATCTGGTAACCGGACTTCCGAAAACAGTAAAGGTTTCCTCAGAGGAGACAGAGGAAGCACTGAGAGAGACAACAGCACAGATCATTGAGGCTATTCACAGCGTGTTGGAGAAAACACCTCCTGAGTTGGCAGCGGATATCGCAGAGCGCGGTATTGTACTGACCGGAGGCGGAAGCCTGCTGCGCGGCCTGGAAGATCTGATTGCAGATAAAACCGGTATTAACACCATGACAGCGGAGGATCCTATGACTGCTGTGGCAATCGGTACCGGTAAGTATGTAGAATTCCTGGCAGGATACCGGGAAGAGTAAGGGAAGGAACCCGTCCGTTTCAGGAGGAAGGCTATGCTGAAAGGACTGTATACTGCTTATACAGGCATGCTAAATGAACAAAACAGAATGGACGTGCTGGCAAATAACCTGGCCAATGCAGCTACCACGGGTTATAAGAAAGAAGGCACCACATCCCAGGCTTTTGACGATGTGCTGGCCTACAAAATTAAAGACGAATCTGAGGCAGCCAATCTGCCCAGACGAATCGGCGTCAACACACCGGGAGTGAAGATTGGTGAGAATTATACCGACTGGTCGGAAGGCTCCTTTCAGGAAACGGGAAATACCTTTGATCTGGCTCTTTCGGGAACCGGCTTTTTCACGGTGGAATTTAAGAGCAAGGGACAGTATAACCGGCTCATGGGCTATGATGCGGAGGCAGGTGCTACATCCATCAAATATACCAGAGACGGCACCTTTAAGCTGGATACCAATGGCTATCTGGTCACGTCGGATGGAGATCACGTGCTGGGTACGAATAATCAGTATATCCGGCTGGATCCTTTGAAAACTACCAGTATTGACGAGAATGGCAATATTTATCAGGATGACAGAAGAGTTGCCACCCTGCGTATCACCGACTTTGAAGATTATAACTACCTTGAGAAATACGGAGAAAACTATTATCAGCCCGTAGATGGAGCCACGACAAAGGCTGCTGATACCAAAGTCTATTCCGGATATCTGGAAACTTCCAATATTCAGGTCGTGGAGGAGATGGTCAATATGATCACGATTCAGCGAGCCTATGAATCCAACCAGAAATTGATTCAGACCTACGACAGTTCTTTGGAGGTCGCAGTGAATCAGGTTGGTAAATTATAAAGGAGGTAAACCGGTATGGTTAGAAGTTTATGGAGCGGTGCAACCGGCATGATTGCACAGCAGACAAATGTAGATACCATCGCCAATAACCTGGCGAATGTCAATACCGTAGGTTACAAATCAGAAGTCAACGAATTTAAATCTCTATTATATCAGACCCTGCAGACCAGAACCACCTCTGCAAACGGCGATCCCAAACCGATTACCTCTCAGGTGGGATTGGGTGTGAGGAACGCAGCTATTTCTTCCGTCTTTACACAGGGAAATCTGCTGGCATCGGAGAAAACCTCTTCTTTCGCTATTGAAGGTGATGGTTTCTTCGCAGTAAGAGGTGCGGACGGCGGTACATATTATACCAGAAATGGTGATTTTACATGGGCAATGAACAGCGGTGGTGGAATCGAATTAACCACCTCTGACGGATATCCGGTATTGGACTCCCAGGGAAGAGCAATTACTTTTTCCAACCAGTACAACAGCTCTAAAATCAGTATTGATGCAGACGGCTATATTTGCTACCCCGACCGGAATAACACACCCCAGCGAGTGGGTCCCCGTATTGGATTGACCCAGTTTAACAATCCAAATGGCTTGCAGAAAACAGGCAACAGCTTGTATCAGGCCACTGCAGCCAGCGGTCCGGCAATCAACGAGGCAACCAGCAACAATGTGAAAAAGAGTGTTCTTCATCAGGGATATCTGGAGGGTTCCAATGTCCAGGTGGCAGATGAAATGGTGAATCTGATCGTGGCACAGCGTGCTTATGAGATGAACTCCAAAACCATAACCACTTCCGATACCATGATGCAGGAAGCGAACGAGTTGAAACGTTAATCATAGCGGAAAGTGAGGAAACAATATGGATTTTAGCAGTATTTCCGGTATGGTAGATTATACCAAAACCCAGGCAATGTCTGACCAGTCCTCCAAACTCCGACAGACCACAGACAAGGACTATTCCCAGGCTTCGGATGATGAACTGATGGATGCCTGCAAGGAATTTGAATCCTATCTTCTGGAGCAGGTTTTTAAAGAGATGACGAAAACGGTCTCTTTCGTGGATAAAGATGACACCAATTCCACACTGGTGGAATATTTCGGTGATAACGTGATCCAGGAGATCAGTAAACAGTCCACAGAAACCCAGGGACTGGGAATTGCACAACAGTTGTACGAACAGATGAAAAGGAATTATAACCTTTAAAATAAATCCACCACTCCGGTACAGGGGTGGTGGATTTTTGCGAAAGGCTTTCAGATACGATGGAAAATGTCACCGGTTATATCGACCATATTATTTATCAGAATGAAACCAATGGATACACGGTACTCCAACTTACTACCAAAGAGGAAGAACTGATTTGTGTGGGCAGTTTTCGCGGTGCGGGGCAGGGGGATCACGTGAAACTGACCGGAAATTTTGTGGAGCACAATATGTATGGAAGCCAGTTTAAAGTGTCTGCTGTGGAAATTCTACAGCCGGAAAATGCGGTGGCAATGGAACGCTATCTGGCCTCCGGCGCATTGAAAGGTGTGGGACCGGCACTGGCAGCCAGAATTGTAAAACAGTTCGGGGACGATACCTTTCGTATCATGGAGGAGGAACCGGAGCGTCTGTCGGAAATCAAAGGAATCAGTGACCACAAAGCCCGGGAAATCTCCGCCCAGATGGAAGAGAAAAAAGAACTGCGGGAAGCCATGGTCTTTCTGCAGAATTATGGAATTTCCAACAATCTGGCAATTAAGATCTACAATACCTATGGATCCATGACTTACAGCGTTTTACGGGAAAACCCTTACAAGCTTGCGGAAGATGTGTCAGGTGTGGGCTTTAAAATGGCTGACGAGATTGCATCTAAGATAGGGATCCATGTGGATTCGGAATACCGGGTGCGCAGTGGTATGTTATATACCCTGTTACAGGCCTCGGCAGATGGCAATATCTACTTGCCCAGAGAAGAACTGCTGCAAAAGGCATCAGGGCTTCTGGGACTGGATCAGGAAAATATGGATGCCCAGCTTTCCAATCTGGCTATGGAACGAAAAGTAGTAATCAAGGGACAAAATGTCTATGCCACCAATTACTATTATGCGGAATTAAATACCGCAAAGATGCTCCACGACTTGAATATTTCCATGAGTACGGGACTGGCGCCTTCCGAATATGATAAAAACGAACTGGATTTACAGAGGAAATCCCTGAACCAGCAGATTAAACAGATTGAGGAACAACTCCAGATAGAACTGGACGATTTGCAACGGGAGGCGGTATTCCAGAGTATCTGTAACGGAATCCTCATTCTTTCAGGAGGCCCCGGCACCGGAAAAACCACAACCATCAACACCATGATTCACTATTTTGAATCCGAAGGGATGGATATTTTTCTGGCGGCACCCACCGGGCGTGCGGCGAAGCGCATGACGGAGGCAACAGGGTATGAGGCCCGCACCATTCACCGGATGTTAGAACTAAACGGGGCTGCCATGCAGGATGGTTCTCCGGCAAAGTTTGAACGGAATGAAGAAAACCCCTTGGAAGCGGATGTCATTATTATTGATGAGATGTCCATGGTAGATATTTTCCTGTTCCAGTCACTGCTAAAGGCTGTGCCGGTGGGAACCCGGCTGATTCTGGTGGGAGATGCCTCCCAGCTTCCCTCTGTAGGACCGGGACAGGTATTGCGGGATTTGATCAATGTGCATACCTTTCCTACGGTCATGCTGCAGAAAATTTTCCGGCAGGCAGAGGAAAGTGACATCGTGATGAATGCACACCGCATTAACCGGGGAGAACACCTGACTCTGAATAATAAAAGTAAGGATTTCTTTTTCCTTGAGAGAAAAGATGTGCCTGTCATCTATAAACACATGGTTCAGCTGATCAGCGAGAAATTACCCCGTTATGTAAATGCGGGCCCCTACGATATCCAGGTATTGACGCCTATGCGAAAGGGAGCATTGGGAGTGGAGACCCTGAACCAGATTTTACAACAGTATCTGAATCCTCCTGCACCGGAAAAAAAAGAATATCTGTCCGGTTCCTGCCTGTTTCGGGAAGGAGATAAGGTGATGCAGATCCGCAATAACTATCAGCTTGAATGGGAAATTTTAAGTCGATATCAGATACCCATCGATAAAGGCACCGGTGTCTTCAATGGAGACATGGGTGTGATAAAGGAAATCAACGAATATGCCCAGGCCATTATCGTGGAATTTGATGAGATGAGAAGAGTGACCTATCCCTATTCACTGTTGGATGAACTGGAACTGGCTTATGCCATTACGATTCATAAAGCCCAGGGAAGTGAGTATCCGGCAGTGGTTATGCCGTTGCTGAACGGACCGAGAATGCTGTTTAATCGAAATCTTCTCTACACCGGTGTCACAAGAGCCAGAAATTGTGTGACGATCCTGGGCAGTTCAGCTGTCTTGCAGGAGATGATAGATAATGTCAGTGAAAGCACCCGTTACACCAGTCTGGATGACCGAATCCGGGAATTTATTATGTAAACTATACCAAAAAGTAAAAGATCTTCTTTTCCCACGAAGATGTCCTGTCTGTGATGAAGTTGTTCCGTGGAAAGAAGAACTGATTTGCCGGGAATGTATACCCAGGATCCGGTATGTGGGCGGACACTACTGTATGAAATGTGGGAAACCGTTGGAAAAACAGGAAACGGAGTTCTGTCAGGATTGCACTGTTCGCAGCCATGCATTTGATCGTGGCAGATCTGTTTTTCTCTATCCCTCCATAGCCGGTTCGATCTATCGTTTTAAATATGGGGGACGGAGAGAGTATGCAGGATTTTATGCACAGGAGATCCGGAGACAATTGGGGGATGCAGTCCACAACTGGCAGCCGGATGCCCTGATACCGGTTCCCATACACTGGAAGAGACGCAGAGCGCGCGGATACAACCAGGCAGAGGATCTGGCCGTCGAGCTGGGAAGGGCTATGAAAATACCGGTGAGGAAAAATCTGGTGAGACGCTGTCGGAATACAGTTCCCCAAAAGCTGTTGAGCCTGCGGCAAAGACAAAATAATTTGAAAAAGGCTTTTATTATAAGCCAAGATGATGTAAAATTAGATACGATTATATTAATTGATGATATTTATACAACAGGCAGTACAGTGGATGCGATGGCCGCATTATTCAAGTCTGCCGGCGTAAAAAAAGTATTTGTGATTTCATTGGCAATCGGAAGAGGATAAGACTATGAACGTACGAAATTGCAGAAGATGTGGAAAAATTTTCAACTATGTAATGGGCGCACCGCTGTGCCCTGTTTGTCGCGAGGAAATGGAAAAGAAATTTCACGAGGTTAAGAAATTTATTCAGGATCACCCGGGTGTGGGTATTCCGGAGGTATCCGAGGCCTGTGAGGTAGAACCTTCCCAGATCCGTCAGTGGGTGCGTGAAGAAAGACTGGAGTTTGCCGAGGGCAGCGTAGTGGACATTGCCTGTGAGAAATGTGGTACGCCCATTCGTACCGGACGTTTCTGCGAGAAATGTAAAGCCAGTATGATCAATACTATGAACAGTGTATACAAGAAACCCCAGGCCGGACAGCCGCTTAATACAGGAAACAGAGATAATCCGAGAATGCGTTATCTGGATAACTAATTAAAGGAGCCAACCATGATCAACGAGGATAAAGTCATCCTAATGACTAAACTCGCTGCTTATGAGCAGCATGAAAAGAAAAAAAACATGGCTGTGGGAAATTATTTTCGCAGTGACTATATGGGACTGCAGATGTTGAAAGCTGTAATCTGCGGAACGATTGCATATGTGCTTCTGTTTGGATTATATATTTTTTATGATCTTGAGGTGTTTATGCAGGATATCTACAAGATGGATGTCCTCGCCTTTGGAAAACAGGTTCTGATCCGCTATGTGATCTTTGTGTGTGTCTATGTACTGATTACTTATATAGTCCATTCCCTACGGTATAAACATGCCAGAAAAAATCTGCGGGTTTACTATAACAACCTGAAAAAGCTTCGTGCCATGTACGATAAACAAATCTAGGCTTCCGAAAGGATTAGACGGAGAGACGATGACAAATTTACTTGTAATGAAAGAGTACCTCAAGCATTTTTATTCCAAATATGAGATTTATATCCAGCCTGTGGCAAAATTTTTGCTGGCCTTTGTCAGTCTGCAGATGATTAACAGCAAACTGGGATTCATGGGGGCAATTGATCATGTGG
The DNA here is from genome assembly GCA_934402515.1 of uncultured Lachnospiraceae bacterium. Classification (GTDB taxonomy): domain Bacteria; phylum Bacillota; class Clostridia; order Lachnospirales; family Lachnospiraceae; genus UMGS2037. The sequence goes on along the minus strand of CAKRTZ010000006.1, from coordinate 38,734 downwards.
CCATTGTACTGGTAGTGGCGCTGATGTGCTCTTTCCTCCCCAGAACTTTTATTGTCCTGTTCAGTGCACTTTTTATCCTGCTCCATCTGTATGAGATGGGAATCGAGTGTGCGATTGTGGCATTGGTACTGTTTCTGGTGATGTTCCTGCTGTATTTCCGCTTTGCACCGAAAGATGTGCTGGCAGTAGTGCTGACACCGGTCTGCTTTGCTTTGAAGATTCCTTATGTGATCCCTATTACCTTTGGCCTGGTTGGCACACCCTATTCCATAGTATCGGTGGGATGTGGTATTGTTACCTATTATCTGGTACACTATATGTCCGGTAATGCGGCTGCCATTCGCGGAATGGGAGCTGATGAAGCAGCCACCAGACTGCGTTACGTGCTGGATGGAATTGTGGGGAATAAGACCATGATTCTGATGCTGGTGGCTTTTACCATTACGATTGTGGTGGTTTATTCCATCCGGAGATTGTCCATTGACTACTCCTGGCAGATTGCCATACTTGCCGGTATATTGACAGATCTGATGATTCTTCTGGTTGGTGATTTGATTTACGACACCAATATCTCTATTTTGGGAATGATCATCGGCGCGATTCTGGCAGCAGCGGTAGGAGAGGCAGTAATGTTTCTGTGCTTTAATGTGGATTACAGCCGCACGGAGCGTGTCCAGTTTGAGGATGATGAGTATTACTATTATGTGAAGGCTGTGCCGAAGATCACAATTGCCAAACCTTCCAAAAATGTAAAGAGAATCAATACACCGCAGCGTTCACAGAGCAGCAGCTCTGTACATAAAAAATAAAAGATGACAGGATTGATTTGGGGATGCAGCAATTAAACAGTTTTGCAGAAAAATATCTGGCCAACTTGCATATCCCGTTTATACAAGTGACAGATATTTTGGAGATTATTATTATCTCTTTCTTGGTTTATCATATTTTACTCTGGATCAAACAAACCAGAGCGTGGGCCCTTCTGAAGGGTCTCATTGTCATTCTTGTATTTCTGTTTATCGCCGTTTTACTTAATATGACGACGATTCTATGGATTGCTCAAAATGTCTTTTCTATTGCAATGATTGCCCTTGTTGTTATGCTTCAGCCTGAACTTCGGAAAGCACTGGAGGAATTGGGAAGAAAAAATTTCCTTTCCTCCATGCTTGTGGACAAAAAGGATGTCAATAAGCTGTCTGCACGTACCATTAATGAAATTGTAAAAGCATGTGTGGAGATGGGGAAAGTGCGCACAGGCGCACTGATTGTTGTGGAAAAAATGCAGTCCCTGGCAGATTACGAACGTACCGGTATTGAAGTGGACGGACTCGTTTCCAGCCAGCTGCTGATCAATATCTTTGAAAAAAATACACCGCTCCATGATGGTGCGGTCATCATACGCGAGAACCGGGTGACATCAGCAACCTGTTATCTTCCGTTATCGGACAATATGGCACTCAGCAAGGAACTTGGAACACGTCACCGTGCGGGAATCGGTATTTCCGAGGTGACAGATTCTGTTACGGTCATCGTATCGGAGGAAACCGGAAAGATCAGTGTAGCACATGAGGGAGAACTGGAGACCAATCTGGATGCAGACCGTCTTCGTGAATGCCTTACCAATCTCACACTGGAACCGGGAAATGAAGAGGAAAAGAAGCGTTTCCCCTGGAAAGGAAGGGCGAAGAAATGAAGAAAAACAAGTGGACCCGCAACATGGGACTGAAAATCATTTCTGTACTGTTTGCAATTTCCCTCTGGCTGGTTGTAGTCAATATGAATGATCCGGTGACTTCCCACAGATATACCAACATTCCGGTGAATTTCCTGAACACCGCCACCCTTACCAATGCGGGAGAAGTCTATGAGGTGTTGGACGGTACGGATGTGATTAATTCGGTTACCATTACTGCCCAGCGCTCTATTCTGGATCTCATTGATTCCAGTGATATTGTGGCTACGGCGGATTTTGCCGAGGATCTGCAGGAAGACGGAACCGTAAATATTGAACTGAACCTTAACCGGTATAATTCAAAAATCTCTTCCATTAAAGGCAGCATTGATAAGGTAAAACTGAATATAGAAACCAAGAAGACCCTGCAGCTTGTTTTGAAGGCAACTACCTCCGGCACGGTGGCAGAAGGCTGTATGGTGGGCAATATCACTACGGATCAGAACCTGGTTCGCATTGAAGGACCGGAATCTGTGGTATCCTCCATTTCTAAGGCTTCCGTAAATGTGGATGTATCGGGGGCGAATAGTACGGTGGCAACCTATGCCAATGTAGTCCTGTATGATGCGGACGGAAATGAAGTGACGCATCCTGCATTGACCAAAAACTGTGACCAGGTACGTGTGACAGTGGAAATTCTCAACACCAAAGAAGTGCCTGTCAATATGACAGTGATGGGAACACCTGCTTCCGGCTATCTGGCAAGTGGTGAGATCACAACCGATCCGGAGACAGTACGCATTGCAGGCACAGCCACAAATCTGGCAAAAATTGATTCTATCACAGTACCGGAGACGGAACTGAATGTCACCGGACAGTCTGAGGATATGACGGTATATGTAGATCTGACAAGTTATTTACCCAGTGGAATTACCTGGGCGGATCCTGCATTTAACGGAACGGTAATGGTTACGATTTCCATCGAAAAGGCGGAACAGCGTACCCTGACCATACCAAAAACCTCCGCTGTTGTTGTCAATGTGCCGGATGGATTTACGGCGGAACTGCAGATCGGGCATAATGATAGTGAGGATTATGAAGTTCAGGTAATTGGTTTACCGGAAAATGTGGATCGTGTCCGGGAGTCTGATATGGTGGGCTATATTGATATGAACAGCTTTATGGCAGATCAGGAATTATCAGGTCCGGAGGAACTGCAGCCTGGAACCTATCAGGTAGAGCTCCTGTTTAATAACCTGAACGGAACGGAACTGGTGCATCCTGTAAATGCACAGTTGATCATTACTGCGGATGACGAAGAAGAACAGTAATGAGGAAAGGATTGCTTTAGAATGGCTAGATTATTTGGAACAGATGGGGTGCGTGGTGTGGCAAACGAGGAGTTGACACCGATACTTGCAATGCAGCTGGGGCAGGCAGGAGCCTATGTACTTACCAGAGAACATGAGCATAAACCCACGATTATGGTAGGATGTGATACCCGTATTTCCGGGGATATGCTTGCCAACGCGCTGATGGCCGGAGCCTGCTCTGTGGGTGCCAACTGTGTATATGTAGGTGTGATTCCCACACCGGCAGTTGCTTATCTGACCAAGAAATACAAGGTGGATGCAGGGGTTGTGATTTCTGCTTCCCACAATCCCGTGGAATTTAATGGAATTAAATTTTTTGACGGAAACGGCTTCAAACTTCCGGATGAACTGGAAGACGAGATTGAAGCCATGATTAAAAACGGTATGCCGGGAATTAAGTTTCCCATTGGCTCCGGGGTGGGTAAAATCAAATACCGCACAGACGCCAGAGAAGAGTATATCAACCATGCAATGCGGGCAGTAAATGTGGATCTTACCGGACTGAAAATGGTGGTAGACTGTGCAGAGGGCGCATCCTTCTACACCTCCGTGGAGACCTTCCGGGAATTGGGCGGTGAAGTGGTAGCCATTCATAACAACCCTGATGGAACCAACATCAATGCAAACTGTGGCTCTACCCATATGGAAGAACTGCAGGCGAGAGTGGTTTATGAGAAAGCAGATCTGGGTCTTGCCTTTGATGGGGATGCCGACCGACTCATTGCCGTGGATGAAAACGGAAAAATTGTAGATGGCGACCAGATTATGGCAATCGTGGGCAATCATATGAAGTCCCAGGGTAAATTAAAGAAAAACACCATTGTGGCCACCATTATGAGTAATCTGGGATTCTTCCTGATGGGAGAGAAGAATGGTATTAAGATTGAGCAGACCAAGGTAGGTGACCGTTACGTTCTGGAGCGCATGAGAGAGATTGGTGCCAGCCTGGGTGGTGAACAGTCCGGTCATATCATTTTCCTGGATGAGAATACTACCGGTGATGGGTTGCTCAGTGCCCTGCATCTGTTACAGGTACTGGTGGAAACCGGAAAATCCCTGTCGGAGCTGAGTAAGGTAATGGAAGTACTTCCTCAGGCACTGGTGAATGCCTCTGTGCCCAATCACAAAAAAGAAAGTTTTATGGAATATCCGGAGATTGCAGAGGCAATCAAGAAGCTGAATGAGCGCTTCGATGGCGAGGGAAGAGTACTGATTCGTCCCTCCGGTACAGAACCTATGGTTCGTGTCATGATCGAGGGCAAGGATCAGAAATTAATTGACAGTGAAGCCAGAAAACTGGCGGCGCTGATTCAGGATGTCATGTTCTAGCTTTAGCTTGTGTATCATACAGGTGAGTGCTATAATAATTAGGCAGGACTATTTTAAGGAGGAAACGCAACATGGTAAGCCAGAAAGTTGTTATAAAGAACCCAACCGGCCTACACCTAAGACCCGCAGGAATCCTATGCAAAGAAGCAATGAAATTCAAATCACTAATCACATTTACTTTTCGTGAGAATACAGCGAATGCCAAGAGCGTATTAAGCGTTCTGGGGGCATGCGTGAAGTGCGGCGATGAAATTACCATTATTTGTGAAGGCGAGGATGAACAGGAGGCACTGAAGTCTCTGATTCAGCAAATTGAAAGCGGTCTTGGCGAATAAATAACAAGGATTTACGGCCCATTGTTCTCACAATGGGTCTTTTTTATAGGAGGAAAATCCTCTCCTCGTCGAGGACTCGGATTTTGCTTCGCAAAACAAGGAGGATTTAACATGTTAAACTATGCGAGGTATAAGAGAAATCCGGTGATTCATTATCCGGAGCGTGAGTGGCCCAATAAGGAGATTGAAAAAGCACCCATCTGGTGCAGCGTGGATCTGCGTGATGGCAACCAGGCATTGATTGACCCTATGGTTGTGGAAGAAAAGATTGAGATGTTCCAGTATCTGGTGAAGCTGGGCTTTAAGGAGATTGAGGTAGGATTTCCGGCGGCCAGCCAGATTGAATTTGATTTCCTGCGCCAGCTCATTGATCGCAAGATGATTCCTGATGATGTCAAGGTTCAGGTGCTGACGCAGTGCCGTGAGGAACTGATTGACCGTACTTTTGAAGCAATTGAAGGATGCAGTCAGGCAATCGTACATATTTATAATTCCACCTCCACCTTACAGCGTGATGTGGTGTTCCACATGGATAAAGAGCATATCACGGAGATTGCGGTTAAAGGTACAAAGATGGTGAAAGAACGTGCAGCCAAGTTCCCGGGTAAGATCATTCTGGAGTACTCTCCGGAGAGTTTCACCGGAACCGAACTGGACTATGCACTGGAGATCTGTACCGCAGTACAGGAAACCTGGGGCCCTACCAAAGAAGATCCCATGATCATCAATCTTCCCTCTACCGTAGAGATGAATACCCCCAATGTGTATGCGGATCAGATTGAATGGATGAACCGCCATTTTAAAGATCGCGATACAATTATCTTAAGCGTACATCCCCATAATGATCGCGGTACCGGCGTGGCAAGTGCAGAACTGTCATTGCTGGCAGGTGCACAGCGTGTGGAGGGTACCCTGTTTGGAAATGGCGAGCGTACCGGTAATGTGGATGTGCTCAACATTGCCTATAATATGTTTTCTCAGGGAATTAATCCGGAACTGGCACTGGAGCATGTAAATGAGAGCATCGAGATCTATGAACGCTGCTGTAAAATTCCCATTCATCCCAGACATCCCTATGCCGGTAAACTGGTATTTACCGCATTTTCCGGTTCCCATCAGGATGCAATCAACAAAGGTGTGCAGGCCATGCGGGAACGCAACGGTCAGTACTGGGAAGTTCCTTACCTTCCTATCGATCCTGCAGATATCGGAAGAGAATATGAACCCATCGTTCGTATTAATTCCCAGTCCGGTAAAGGCGGTGTAGCCTTTGTAATGGATACTTACTTTGGATTTAAACTTCCTAAGGGCATGCACAAGGAATTTGCCAATGTGATCCAGAAAATCTCCGAGAAACAGGGAGAAGTATCTCCGGATCAGATCATGAACAGCTTCAGGGCAGAGTACCTGGATCGCAAAGAGCCTCTGCATTTCTCCAGACTGCGCGTGGATGATCTCAGTGGTGAGGTTCAGACGGAATTTGATACCAAAGTTACGGTTGTATATAAGGATCATGGCGTGGAGAAATCCTTTGAGGCCGTTGGTAACGGACCTATTGATGCAGTCCGCCGTGGTATTGCAGAAAACCTGAATCTGGATATTAAGATTCTGGACTACGAGGAACATGCACTGCAGAGTGGTTCTAACTCTCAGGCAGCGGCCTACATTCATATGCTGGATGCAGATACCGGTCGCGTGACCTACGGTGTAGGTGTCAGCTCCAATATTACCAGAGCATCTGTACGCGCCATCTTCTCAGCACTCAACAGATTGGGACTGGGCGATAAATAAACCGTTTGTTGAAAGAAAACAGCAATATAAAAATCCCCTGGAACTTAATTCCAGGGGATTTGCGTTAAGAACTTCTTTAAAGAACAGACACAGCTTAGTTGATCTCCATGCTGCTCCATCCATCGGAGGGAACCAGCGCAATGTAGGTTTTGCCGGTATTCATTTCGATCTGTTCGCCGGTAGTCTTGTCAAGGAATACAGTCATATCGGATTCGCCGGACTTTATCCATTTGACGGGAACGGCCTTGCCGCCGGTGAGATAGTAACCATCACGACCACTGTCGATACAGTTGTAAATCAGATAGCCGTGCTCATCCAACTGGGAGAAGGTACAGTTCTGCAATAATACGTTGGTGAAGGTCAGCTGTGCGCCGGTATCCGCGTCTTTGTGAGCCTCGCCATATTCATAGTAATCGTAAGTTCCGGTTTCCTCATTATATTTCAAAGTGGAACTGTTGTGAGGGAAAGGAAGCTTTACCTCTGTTGCATTGATGGAGTCACTTCTGTCAGCCAGATCCAGGGTTTCGTCGGAGAATTTAAAGTGACCGCCCTGATAATACTGGTTGTAGGTGATGCTGAAATTGGATTTTTCCAGGCGTTGTTTCAAACCGTCAAAGGATTTACCGGTCTTGGGATTGCTGTAGGAATTATAAGTCAGATATTCAGTAAATTCTGCGCTTTTCCCATTACTGAAACGGGCGAAACCACCACTTAAGTTATTAGTATATCCCTTGGAGACATACTGGTCAATGTAGAAAGGACCGCCATCATGGATCAGGATTGCATTCCACTCTGCTGCAAGCAATAAGTTGGTGGGACGGGTGCTTCGGATGCTTCCTAACTGTTCGATCTTTTCATAATCCTTTACGATTGCCATAAGACGGGTCACGCGGCTGTTTTCGGTACTGTTCATGATTTCATAAACCACATCAGCCTGTGCTGTGCCATAGTGGGGAAGAGCGATTTTTTCATTGTCGATCATTACCGCAACGGGACGATGATCCTTCAGGCTCTCATCGATCCACTCGTTGGTAATTTCGCTGCGATACATACCATCATGATTTTCTTCGGCAGTTTCCTCGCCGGTCTCCTGCGTTTCCTCAGCGGGTAACTGTTCTTCGGCGGGAAGGGTTTCCCAGACAGTGGTTTCCTCTGTCATGTTGCCGGTCTCTTCGGAATCGCTTTTGCCACAGCCACTGAGAGCAAGGGACAGGGATAAAGCTGTCAGCAGTAATATATGTTTTCTTTTCATGTAATTTCCTCCTGATGAGATATCTTGTGTCGATAAAACTATTCTACCATAGATGTCGTACCACTCACAAGTTCATCTGCCGAAATCTTTTCTTAATTATTTAGTAAGACCCAGAAAAGATTGGTGAATGATTGCAAAACCTGCCTGCCTTTGATAAAATATAAGGTAACTCTTTATGACTTGGAGGTCATTAAAAATAATGAAAAAAATTATTGTCACAGGCTGCAACGGACAGCTTGGCAGAGCAATCAATAAGGAATTGGAAAATAATGAGGAATATGAACTGATCAACACGGATGTGGCAGAACTGGATATCACCAGTATCGAAAAAGTGCTGGAAATGGCCAGAGAGGTTCAGCCCTATGCCATCATCAACTGTGCAGCCCACACCGGAGTGGATGCCTGCGAAAGTCAGCAGGATCTGGCATATCGTATCAATGCCATTGGTCCCAGGAATTTAAGTATCGCGGCCGCGGAAACCGGAGCAAAGCTCATTCATGTTTCTACGGATTATGTATTTCCCGGAGATGTGGCAGAGAAGCCTTTGACGGAGTTTGACCCGGTGGGACCGAAAGGAATGTATGGCAAGACCAAACTGGCGGGGGAACAGTTTGTGAAAGAATTTGCACAGAACTATTTTATTCTGCGTACCGCATGGCTCTATGGAGACGGTAAAAACTTTATTAAAACCATGCTCCGCCTGTCAGAGGATCATGATACGCTGAAAGTGGTTAATGACCAGTTTGGCACTCCCACCAGCGCATCTGAACTGGCAAAAGCCATTTGCTATCTGCTGCCCACTGAAAACTATGGCCTGTTTCATGCCACCTGCGAGGGGGACACCAACTGGGCTGACTTTGCCCGTTATATTTTTAAACGTGCAGGAAAGAGCACAGAGGTGGTAGGAATCAGCACAGAAGAATACAATGCTCCGGCCTATCGTCCTGCCTATTCTATTCTTGAAAATTACATGCTGAAACTGACTACGGATTTCAAATTCAAGGATTGGGAAGAGGCTTTCGAGGAGTATATCAAAACACTGTTATAAACATAAGAGGGATTGGGTTTGATTAAACGAAGATACGTCAGCATAAGGCTGTTGAAGGAAGGTATGGTGATCGACCAATCGATTATTGATCGGACAGGCCGGGCACTGGTACATCGCAAAACAGCACTGGACAATTACATTATCGATTCCCTTCGGAAACTGGGGATCACGGGTGTTTACATCCGTGAAGGGGAGGAGGACCCGGAGGAGAGTAACATTGAGGTCGCACCGGAGACCCGGGAGACGATCCAGAAGCTTTCCGTACCGGATCGGGCGAAGATTCAGCTGTCGGAGAGCGTGAAGAAACGGGTAGGAACCGGCGTTCAATACTTATTCAGCAACCCGGACTCCGATGACTTTGTGTCCACAGCGGACAATATATCCACGGATCTGATGAAAGCCATCATGGAGAATGATGCCATTGCGGTGGACATCGGTGCTTTGAAACTCAGTGATGAGTATACTTTTCAGCACAGCGTGGATGTGGCTTCCATAGCCATGATCATTGCAAAGAATTATGGTTTTTCCCAGGAGGATGTTTACAAGATCGGCATTACCGGATTACTTCACGATGTGGGGAAATCTCAAATTCCCAATGAAATCCTGAACAAGCCGGACAAGCTTACAGAAGAAGAGTTTGCCCTGATGAAGAAACATTCCTTATTTGGATATAATATTTTGAAAAAGAAGCCGGACATCACTCCGGATATTCTACTTGGGGTTCTGCAGCATCATGAGAAGATGAATGGCAAGGGCTACCCCATAGGGGCTACCAGCAATACCATCTGCCCCTTCGCCAGAATCCTTGCGGTGGTGGATATCTATGATGCCCTTGTGACGGAACGCCCCTACAAAAAGGCCTTCACCCAGCGGGATGCCACCGAGATGATTATGGCCATGTCCCACGAACTGGATGTGAAAGCGATTCAAAGCTTTTTGGAAAGTGTTTTGCTGTATCCTCTGGGTACGGTGGTCACACTCAGCAATGGGGAAAAAGCAAAGGTTGTCAAAAATAATGAGGGCTACCCGCTACGCCCCAAGATCGTGGCACTTCACTCGGGTAAGGTTTATGACCTGTCCCAGGTGGAGTGTGCCAGCCTGATTATTGAGTAAATCATTTTATCCAGAACAGTCGGAGTTTACGATTGGAAGCGACTGTGCTATGATGATTCATATTGAACATTAACTGAAGGAGATTTTCATGAGAAATGTAGCATTGATCACCGGAGTGACCGGACAGGACGGTTCTTATCTGGCAGAGTTTTTATTAGAAAAAGGATATGAGGTACATGGACTGATTCGACGCCACAGCGAAGAAATTGCATCCAGAATCCAGCCGATTCTCCATTCTTCCTATAATAACGTAAAATTTTTCCTGCACTATGCAGACACCACCGATTCCAGCAATCTGATGCGTCTGATTTCTGAAATCAAACCCACCGAGGTTTATAACCTGGCAGCACAGTCCCACGTTGGAATTTCCTTTGAAGTACCGGAATATACCGCGGAGGCGACAGGAATCAGTACTTTGAAGCTGCTGGAGGCGATTCGTGTCAACGGTGGCCCCTGCCGTTTCTACCAGGCGTCCACCTCCGAACTTTTCGGTGGAATCCCGGAGACGGCACCCCAGAGTGAAAAGACTCCCTTTTATCCCAAGAGCCCTTACGGTGTGGCGAAACTGTACTCTTACTGGATAACCGTAAACTACAGAGAATCCTATAATATGTTTGCCTGCAACGGTATTCTGTTCAACCATGAATCTCCCCGCCGTGGTGAGAACTTCGTAACCAGAAAGATTACGCTGGCAATTGCCAACATTCTGGCGGGCAACCAGGAGAAACTTTCCCTTGGAAATATGAATGCCAAACGTGACTGGGGCTTTGCCGGTGATTATGTAAAAGGCATGTGGCTCATGCTCCAGCAGGAGAAACCGGACGATTATGTGCTGTCGACCAATGAAACCCATACCGTCCGTGAATTTGTGGAGGCTGCTTTTGAAGAAGTGGGCATCCAGATCCGCTGGGAAGGCGAAGGCGTCAATGAAAAAGGCTACGATGCAGCAAACGGCAGACTTCTGGTGGATGTAAATCCTCAATTCTATCGTCCCGCAGAGGTAGAGTTCCTCTGGGGTAACTGTGAAAAAGCAGAAAAGACCCTGGGATGGAAACGGGATGTGGATTTCAGACATCTGGTTTCCATGATGATGGACTCCGATATGCGTAAGATTGCCGGAATGGGCAGCGAGGAATATAAAGCGAAATGCTCTCACTGATTTTAATTTGGGGATATGCACTGCTGGTCTCAGGAATTCTGGGACTTGCCGTGCTGTCCCCAATTTGTCGTAAAACAGGATATCATCTGAAGTATCTGGATAGTGTTCTCTTTGCCGGAATCACGGCACTGACCGTCTATGCCCAGTTTTTCAGCCTTTTTTATAAAGTAGGACTGCTGGCAAATGTGCTGTTAGTGCTATGCTGTGGGACACTGGTACTGATCAGTCACCGGACATACCGGGAGACACTCCGGGCACTACTGCGGACTGTTCCCCGATGGAAATGGGTGGCGTGGACAGTCCTTTTCCTCTTTATGGCCTATGGCGCATCCAGAGGAGAAATCCACTATGACACCAGCCTGTACCACGCCCAGAGTGTGCACTGGCTGGAAAGCTACGGAGTGGTGAAAGGATTGGGAAACCTCCACAACCGCCTGGCCTACAACAGTGCCGCCTTTTCTCTGACGGCATTATTCAGCTTTTCCTTTTTGGGAGGGCAGTCCTTCCATGCCATGTCTGGTTTCCTGGCGTGGATATTGGCTTGCACCTGCACCGGCATTGCAGACTGTTGGAAACGGAAAAGGGCAGCAGTGTCCGATTTTGTCATCCTTGTGGCAATTTATTATCTGACTACCATTTACAACCAGATGATTTCCCCGGAATCCGATTATTTTATGAACATCGTGGTTCTGTTTATCTTGACCCGCTGGTGCAGGCTGACGGAGGAAAAGAACGGCAGTACCACACCCTATGCACTGCTCTGCGTGCTGGGCGTTTATGCCATAACGCTAAAGCTCTCTGCGGCACTGATTTTGCTGTTGGTGTGCAAACCGGCGGTCATGCTGATACGGGAAAAGGATATTCGTGGCATTTTTCGTTCTTTCTTGCTGGGAATCCTGGTGGTACTTCCCTATCTCATAAGAAATGTGATATTATCAGGATGGCTGGTTTATCCTTTCCCGGCGGTGGACTTGTTCCAGGTAGACTGGAAAATCCCGGCGGGAGCAGCCCGGTTTGATGCCAACGAAATCAAAGTGTATGGCAGGGGACTGACGGATTCCACCTTGGCAGGACAATCCTTCCTGGAATGGTTTCCGGGATGGTTTGCAGCACTGTCCAAATTTCATATGCTGTTAGTGGCACTCAGTTTTTTGACAGTGGTGTTTACTTTATTCTGGGGAGTGTGGTTACTCCTTCGGAAAAAGCAGGGACAGGTGGACAGCTGGCTGGTACAGCTGACCTGTAGTGGATGCTTTTTGTTCTGGCTTACCAATGCACCGCTGGTGCGCTATGGTTTTATTTTTATCGGACTGTGTACGGCGGTTCTCTTGGGAAACGGGTATGTGCTGTTACAACAGAAATTTTCCTATGCACTATACCGTGGATTTCTGGTACTCCTGGTGGGTTTTGCTCTATGGAAAGCCGTGAGTCTGGGACGGCAGATAAAGGCAGATTATGTAAATGACTACTGGCTCTGCCAGAAGGATTACGACAATATGCCGGTGGAAAGTTACGAGATCAATGGAATTACTTTTTATTATCCTCAGTCGGGAGACCGGGTAGGCTATGATGCTTTCCCTTCCTCGGACAGAAAGCGGGACATCGAACTGCGGGGAGCCACCTTACAGGATGGATTCCGCACGAAGTAATCACATGAGCAAAAGAAAATTTTTAATAGTTACAATAGATAGAAACAGGAAAGGCAAAGAAAATGAATAAAACAGACAAGATTTATGTAGCAGGACACAGAGGACTGGTGGGAAGTGCCATCGTCCGCAACCTTCAGGCAAAGGGCTATACCAACATCATTGGCAGAACCCATAAGGAACTGGATCTGACTAACCAGGCAGCAGTTCGGGAATTCTTTGAGACAGAGAGACCGGACGTGGTGGTTCTGGCGGCAGCGAAGGTTGGCGGAATCAATGCCAACAACACCACCCCTGCGGAATTTGCCTATGAAAATATGCAGATTCAGTGTAATGTGATCAAATGCTGTCACGATTTTAAAGTAAAGAAGTTACTGTTTTTGGGAAGCACCTGCATTTACCCCAAGATGGCTCCCCAGCCTATCCCCGAAGACGCACTGTTGACCGGCCCTTTGGAAGTGACCAACGAGGCTTATGCCATTGCGAAGATTTCCGGTCTGGAAATGTGCAAATTCTATAAACGTCAATATGGCGATGATTTTATCAGCTGCATGCCCACCAATTTATACGGACCTCACGACAACTATGAGCTGCAGGGTTCCCATGTCATGCCTGCCATGATTCGTAAATTCCATGAGGCAAAGGTAAACCAGGCACCTACTGTGGAACTTTGGGGAACCGGTTCACCCCTGCGTGAGTTTCTGTACGTGGATGATATGGCAGATGCCTGCGTATTCTTGTTGGAGAATTACAGCGGTGAGCAGCATGTGAATATCGGAACCGGCAAGGAAGTCACCATCAAACAGTTGGCTGAGGCAGTGAAAAAGACGGTTGGCTATGAGGGCGAAATTGTCTGGAACAGCGCGATGCCCGATGGAACTCCCCGCAAACTTACGGATGTGACCAAGCTTCACAACCTGGGCTGGACACACAAGGTGGAACTGGAAGAGGGCATCCAGCTTGCCTACGACTGGTTCAGAGAGAATGTAGACCAGGCGAGACTATAAATATCTAAAATAGGACAGAGGAGAAGATGCAATGCAGCTTTTGAGTGTGATTGTACCTTGTTATAATGAAGAAGAAAATATCCGGGATTTCTATGACGAACTGTTCAAGAATCAGCCCTTTTTTGATAAAAGAGGACTGGATGTGGAAGTCATTTATATTGATGATGGCTCCAAAGATCATACTCTGGAAGAAATCAAGAAATTAATCAAGGAGGACGGCCGTGTCCATGTGGTTTCCTTCTCCAGAAACTTTGGAAAAGAGGCGGGAATTTATGCCGGTCTGCAGAAAGCCAAAGGCGATTATGTGGTCATGATGGATGTGGATCTGCAGGATCCCCCCGCCCTCCTGCCGGAAATGTTTGCCGGTATTGACGAGGGCTACGACAGTGTGGCCACCCGCCGTGTCACCAGAAAGGGAGAACCCCCTATCCGCTCTTTCTTTGCACGGATGTTCTATAAACTGATGAACCGGATTTCCCAGACGGAAATGATGGATGGAGCCCGGGACTATCGTCTCATGACCCGTCAGATGGCAGATGCCATCCTCTCCATGTCGGAGTATAACCGTTTTACCAAGGGAATCTATGGATGGGTCGGCTTTAAGACGAAATGGCTGGAATTTGAAAATGTGGAGCGGAATAAAGGACAGACCAAGTGGAATTTCTGGAAACTCCTCATGTATTCCTTCGAAGGAATTACAGCCTTTTCCACAGCTCCTCTTGCCTTTGCTTCGGTAATGGGTGTGGTATTCTGTATTCTTGCCTTTGTATTGATCATTGTGATCATTGTGCGGACATCGGTATTCGGGGATCCCACCTCCGGATGGCCTTCCCTGGTCTGCATTATTTCCCTGGTCAGCGGAGTTCAGCTGCTCTGTCTGGGTGTGATTGGCCAGTATCTGTCCAAAACCTATATGGAAGTGAAAAAACGTCCCATCTATATTGCAAAAGAGGATATTTAGAATTTTTTGTCGATATGCGCGATGAAAATTTCTTAACAACTTTCGACACCTATGGTATGATTATCATGCAAGACGACATCTTTAATGGTTCATATGATGAAAGGGGAATCATATTATGGATATTACTGCGGTGCCGGAAGCTGAATTGGAGAGGTATGTGACAAGAATTATGCTGGATATGGGAGTTCCGGCACATCTTAAGGGGTATCACTATCTCAGGGAAGCAATCATGATTTCGGGAAGAGATATGGCTGTAGTCAGCTCTGTAACCAAACTATTGTATCCCACAATAGCAAAACATTTTCACACCACGGATCAGAAGGTGGAGCGGGCGATCCGCAATGCCATTGAAGTATCCTGGCTGCGTGGAAATATTGACACATTTGAAGAGTTGTTTGGGTACTCAGCGGATACGGGAAAAGGAAGACCTACCAATAGCGAGTATATCGCGCGTATTGCGGACAAGATCCGCCTTGATTTAAAAGACAAGTAAATTTACAATCAAAACATAGTACGGAAACTTGATAATAAAAGATGTCGAAATGTACCTGAGAGTGGTTTGCCAAAAGCAAACCACTCTTTTTGTTTTATAGAGAGGAAATATATGGTATATTAGTAACAGAAAAAGCTGCGGCATGCAGTTATCAGGGGAGAACAGATGACACAGGAATTATTATCCATTGTGACACCGGTCTATAATGCGGAAAACTATATTTTGGAAACCATACAGATGGTCTTAAATCAGACTTATCAGAATTGGGAACTGTTTCTGGTGAATGATGCTTCCACCGACAGAAGCAGTCAGGTGATTAAGGACTATCTGGAAAAAAATCCCGATTTCAGGATCCACCTAATCCAACAGGAACACAATAGTGGGGCAGCCGCCGCCAGAAACCGGGGAATTGCCGAGGCAAAGGGAAGATATCTGGCTTATCTGGATGCAGATGATATCTGGCTTCCGGAGAAAATGGAAAAAGAACTGGCTTTCATGGAAGAAAAACAGGCTGCTTTTGTCTGCTGCTCCTATGAATTCGGGGATGAAAATGCGAAAGGAACCGGAAGAATTGTCCATGTCTTGCCGGAACTGACCTACAGAAAGGCTCTCTCCCGTACCATTATTTTTACCACTACCGTGGTCTTTGACCTGACCAGACTGACAAAGGAGCAGATTACCATGCCTCTGGTAAAAAGTGAGGACACCGCCTCCTGGTGGAGTATTCTCAGACAAGGTTACACCGCCTATGGACTGGATGAAGTACTGGCTATTTACCGCAGACCGAAGAAATCCCTTTCCTCTAACAAATTTGAAGCCATGAAACGGATCTGGAATCTGTATCGCAGACAGGAACACTTGAATCTTTTCCAAAGTACCTGGTATTTCTGGTTCTGGGCCTGGCGGGCCACCATGCGGAGAATTTGAGAAAATATAGAACAAAATATAGTTATTATTTGACAAAAATGCTTGAGATTTGTAGACTGGAACTATAGATATTTCTTGAAAGGGAGAGTTTCATGATGAAAAAACTGAAAAAACTTCTGGTCTTGGCAATGGCGATGATGATTGCCGTATGTGCTTACCAACCGTTAGCCGTACGGGCTGACAGTATTGAAGACGGAATGACATGGGAAGAACGAGATGCCTGGAGAGCATTCATCAACCAGCCTATTTCTGCAGGACCCTGGAATGTGGCAGAAGGGGTAACCGCATATGTGAAAGCAGGTATTTTATATGTAGAGGGTGAGGGTGCCATCCCTGATTATGACAGACAGGCACTGGCGGCCAGACCCTGGCATTACGAGAAGTTTGATGCTATCTGGATTGATGATGGAATCACAGAGATTGGGAGTAACGCATTTTGGGGCAGAAACACAGTATACTCTGTACGGATTCCCAGTACCATATTTATCAAGGATCCTAACTGTTTCTATGGGATCAAAGCGGATTCCATTGTTCGGATTTCCGGCAATACAGTTGCAACGAAAATGATCGGTAATATTGAATATACCAGTGCAATGAGCATTATTAACTGGTTTCAGGATCAGAAAAGCTATCGTGTCAGCGTAGATTTCAATGAGGATGCCAAAAGACTGTTTAAGACCCAGAATTATCCCTATCTGGAAAATGTATTTTATTGCACAGAGCATAAGGAAGTAACAGATAATCCGGGATATGTGGACATTCACTTCAAACGTTCAACCTTACCTATTTGTAAGTGGACAACCGGGCAGCAGGATGGATATTCTCTGAAGTGTGAGAAATATGTACCGGGTTACTACACCTTACTTCATTTTTCCAACTTTATCGGAGACTACCATTATGGTGCAGCATTTAAAATGTGGACCATTAATCCGAAAGCGCAGCATTCCAATGAGACACTGACACCCTGCACCTACCAGCTGGACGTTCCCAATGGATTGATTTATCCAGGCAGAACCTTTAAACTGATTTGTGTGATGGACTCAGCCGGAACAACGGTGGTTTTGGATGATCTGGATGCCAATGATGCTACCTTCACCTTCCAGAGTGATTCGATCCCTTATCAGTGCGCCTTGATCTATCAGGATCCTGTTGTTGCACAATAGAAATAAAGCAAAGGAAAAGGCATGCCGTCCTTGGTATGCCTTTTATCATGTATGAGATGAAAAAAATTGACTCTCTGTTAACGAAACGAAAACTATTTATAGCAGGATTGGCGATTGTACTTTTATCGTTTGTTCCCATGCTGCTTTTGGGAGTAAACTCCATTGTACCTTATCATGATCAGCTGGATGGAGAACTGGTTGCCTATATTTATCAGGCAAAGTACCTGTGTTCAGGTAACAACAGGATACCGGAATTTTTAAACGGAGCTTACAAAACAAGCCTGATGCCACCGGCACCGCTGGCAGTGCTCCTGTTCCGGATTGTGCCTCCGTTCACGGCATATATGCTGCTGCTGATATTGGGACAGACCTTGGCTTATACAGGAATGTTTTTATTGGTATACCGGGTGACCACACAAAAATATGCAGCACTGATTACGGCTCTTCTTTATGCCTTTATTCCCTTTTACCCAATGTATGGACTGGCACAATACGGAATTCCTTTGCTGCTGTTTGCAATCTGGCAATTATATCAGAAAAAGCATAAATGTCTGGCTATGGGTTACCTTGCCTTTTATGCAGCAATGTCTTCCCTGGTGCTCTGCGGGTTCGCCTGGGCATTTCTGGGGTGTGTGATGTTGATGGTTCTTCTGGTTTCCGGAAAATTGAAGTCCCGTCTGGAAATGTTGTGGGCATTTTTCCTCATGATAGGAATCTATATCCTGGAGAATCTGCCCTTGCTGGAACAGATGTTGGGGATTGGAGCAGGTTTTGTTTCCCATAAAACAGAGTATGTTTTGACAGGCAGCAGATTCTTCCCCTGCCTGTGGAATTATTTGCGCAACAATTCTGATCACAGTGGGGATTATCACCAATGGATCCTGTATATGACGGTAGTCATACTGGGATTGGCACTGCTTTTCCGGAAACGACAGACGGAGGCAGAACGACGCTTATGTCAAATTCTGTTGGGGGACTTTGGGGCGATTCTGTTCCTGTGCCTGATAGCAACCCTGTGGAGTTGGGAACCTGTTGTGGAAATGAGATGTCACATGGGAAGTCTCGGAGCCTTTCAGGTGACCAGAGTACTTTGGATAGCACCTGCACTGTGGTATCTGGCATTGGGGTTATGCCTGGCAATCCTGTGGAACCGGTGTAATAAATGGGAAAGAGGGATCAGCTATGGAATTTCTCTGCTGTTGCTTGCAATTCTAAGCTTTTCCTGTTTAAAAGGATCCATGGTGAAACCATGTGTTGAGAAACTTTTATTTCCGGACTATGAAATGATCAGCTGGTCAGACTATCTGGCGCTGGGAGTGATGGATCAGGTGGAGACATTCCTGGAGGAACAGGAAGGACTGGAAAAAGATGAATATAAAGTAGCCAGTCTGGGAATTGACCCTGCAGCAGCACTGTATCATGGGTTTTACTGTGTGGATGGTTATTCCAACAATTATGATGTAGTGTATAAACACGCGTTCAGAAGGGTGATAGCACCGGAACTGGAGAAATCGGAGTGGCTGCGCGCCTATTATGATGACTGGGGAAACAGGTGTTACCTTTTTAGCGGAGAAAATGCCGGTTATTATACCGTTAAAAAAGAAACCTCCTGGTATAATCAGCTGCAGATAGATACCCGGGCTTTAAAACAACTGGGCTGTGATTATATTTTATCTGCAGCCTATATTGTGAATGCGGAGGAGATCCATCTGGAACTGTTGCGGGAGGAACCCTTTGAAACCGACGACAGTTACTATAGAATTTTTGTCTATAAGATTCAGGGCTTATGATTCCGTATCAAATAACGCATCAAAATCATAGGAGTGAATCAGATCCCGGAGGTGCTGGATGCATTGCATATAGTTATCCTCTGTGATCTGATGCTCTCCATTCTTCATGCATTGTTCAATGTAATAGTAAACCTCCCTGTCATAATGAATCATATCCGTATAACGTTCAAAATCGCAGATGATAGAATCTTCATCCTGAAAATAAAACAATGTCACATTGTCATATTTTAGCAGCTGCTCGATGGTATATTCATAGGTATGTAACATCGAATCCGCCAGATTCAGCTGCTTATAGTAGTCCCAGAATAAAAGGGAATAGGGTGGAAAGAAAATGTAAAACTGCGTATCGGGATGGCTTTCAATAATGGGAAAGATGTTGGCATCCAGGTTTGCCTGGAGTTTCATGTCAAAATAGTCTTCCGGATACTCTTCCATGTCTTTTTCAGGCCGGTTGTAGCTTCTCATCATGACCCAGGCATTAAATCCGAACAATTCCCAGGTATCATAGGCCTCTGCCAGATTTGTGGGTTCCCGCTCCGCCAGTGGTTTGAGGACATAATTAAGCAGCACATCCTTGTTCCACCAGTAAGAGTAGTCATTCCGGATTTTGGTGTCATACAGATGAGTAGGAAGGGGATATTTGGTTTCTTCCACCTCTCCGGAAAAGGATTGCAGATCAATGCCCCAGAAAGCATAGCGGAGATCCTCACAGCCCAGGTTAATTTGTTCCATAATATTGGAAAAATCCTTGGGATAAGCACCATTATAGGGGAGTTTCAGTGTCTTGCAGTCAAAATCCTCATTAAACCAGTCCGCACTGAAATTAACCGTAATGGAAGAACCCAGAATGACACTGTCATAATCCATATTACGCGCCATCCCCGGATTCTGGGACAACTGATCTTCAATCTGGTAGGGAAACCAGGATAGGGGTTTATGATACTGAAAAAAGGGATCAATCCAGAAAACCAGTAAAGCACAGACCAGCAGTCCTGAAATGAAAATGGAGAGAAAAATAACAGGCCATCTTTTTGTATTTTTCATATAAATAACCTCTAAAAGTTGTAATAAATGAAGGTGGTTACCTCGGAGAAACTGACAACACACCATAATAATAAAAAGGCGCAGGCAACTGCATTGAAAACCGTTGGTTTAAACTGCTTTGCCTTTTCCCCTACATTCTTACAGAACAGAATGAGGAAAAATGCTGCCAGAAAATAAGCAATGCAGAGAATGTTATTGCTGAAGGAAAAGGAAGTCAGATGAAGAACCTTCAGGACATACCAGAACTCCGGCAGCTGAAAGGCAGTGGCAAAAGCCTTGGGAATTCCATCAGCAAACTGCATAGCTCCGGCAGCCTGCAGCATTTGGATTGCCTGGGTAAGGCTGTCTGCACGGAAAAAAGTGAAAGCAATGCAGATAAAGGTGAAGTTTATCAACCACAGCCCTGCGTTTCTCAGGTGGATCAGGACAGTGCCGGAGAGGGAGGAAGTTCTATGATGATTCAGAATAAAACGAACAACCACAAAGGCAATCCCGTGGAGCAATCCCCAGATAACAAAGGTCCAATTGGCTCCATGCCAGAGACCGCTTAGGGAAAAGATAATTAAATAGTTTACATAAGTTCGTAAGGAGCCCTTTCGATTGCCGCCCAGAGGAATATACACATATCTGGTGAAAAAACGGGTAAGGGTAATATGCCACTTTTTCCAAAATCCCACGATGTGGACTTCTTTGTAGGGGGAATCAAAGTTAATGGGCAGTTCAAAATTAAACATCATGCCCAGTCCCCGGGCCATGTCGCTGTAGCCACTGAAGTCAAAGTAAATTTCAAAGGTATAGGCAAGGATAGACAGTAATGCGGTGGTGGAATTGATAGCAGCTGCATTGTCGAAACCGTACTGGACTCCTTTTGCGAAAATATCTGCCAGAAGAACCTTTTTGGATAAACCTAGGGTGAAACAGTAGCAGCCACGGGAAAAATAATCAGGGTTCCAGCGTTTCTTGGAGGGATCCTGAAACTGGGGAATCAATTCATTATGGGTGACAATGGGGCCGGCTACAAGCTGGGGGAAGAAAGACACATAGAGGGCGTAGTCCAGAAAGGAATAGTTGCCGGCAGTTCCCTGCCATGCGTCAGCCAGGAAACTGATCTGTTGAAAAGTGAAAAAACTGATACCCAACGGCAACAGAATGTGAAGCAGAGGGATGGAGGTATGGAAAAGAGCATTCACATTCTCCGCGAAGAAATCATAATACTTAAAAATAAACAGAAGCAGAAGATTGCAGCTGATTCCGAAGAACATCCAGTTCCGGGAACGATGGGGTGCATCCTCCTTTAGAAAATAGCGATAAAGGATATAATTAAAGCAGATACTGAAGAGTAAAAGCAACAGATACAGGATATGAAAATAACCGTAAAACCAAAGGGACATGCCCAATAGCCATATTTTTGCCCACTGATCCTGGCTGATTCGGTTTAAAGTGAAATATATAACCAGACAAAGTGGCAGAAATACTAAAAGAAACAGGTATGAATTAAATGACATGGTATCTGTGTGACCCCTCTCCATATTTCCTTTTCAGTATACCAAAATTACCAGGATTTCTCAACATTTGTAAAATTCGACTTTTTATGCAGAATTGCACAATCTTGGAAACAATGCTATACTAAAAAATAACTATAGCAAATACGGAGTATGTTATGAGACAGCATGAATCCTTAAAGCGTGCCACAATTTTGCTCTTATCCCTGATCGGGCTGATCCTTCAGACCGCAGTGTATGGGTATTTGTGGTACAATATCTATTTTCCCTATATCAGTTATCGGCTTCCGTTCTGGCAAAAAGGGCACTGGCTGCTCATTTTGCTTTATTTTGCGTTACTTACGCTGTTTTCCCAGACTTATGGAGGCACGAAGATTGGCTATCTCAAGGCAACGGATGTGTTCTTTTCCCAGTTTTTTGCCTTGCTGTGTGTGAACATTATTTCTTATATTCAATTGTCCTTGATGGCATTGACATTACTCCGCCCCTCCTACATGCTGTGGGCCGCGGCAGTACAGCTGGCAATCGCCGCAGTCTGGACCTTCCTTTGCCAGAAGGTATATCAACGACTGTTCCCACCCAGAAAGCTTCTTCTGATCTACGGCGAACGCCCCATTCAGGATATTATGGGAAAATTTGCCAGCAGACCGGACAAATATGATATTGTGAAGAGCATGAATCTGACGGAGGGACTTCCTGCCATTTATGATGAGATTACCGCCGGGTATGGCGGTATTGTGCTCTGGGATATTCCCACCAGCGTCCGCAATGATCTGTTGAAATATTGTTACAGCAAGTATATCCGTGTTTATCTCATGCCGAAGATTTCGGATGTCATTATACGCGGAGCAGATCCGGTGCATCTTTTTGATACACCGATCTTCCTTACCAGGGAATATTCCATGACCATTGAGCAGCGCATGGTGAAACGCTTGATTGATGTGGTGTGCTCCCTGATCCTGATTGTGCTGGCTTCTCCCTTTATGCTGATCACAGCGCTGGCAGTGAAACTGTACGATCATGGCCCGGTTTTATATAAACAGGTACGTTGTACCACCGGGGGAAAAGAGTTTAAGATCCTGAAATTCAGAAGCATGCGTGTGGATGCAGAGAAGGATGGAGTGGCAAGACTGGCATCCCAGAATGATTCCCGTATTACTCCCGTGGGGAAATTTATCCGCAAGGTTCGTCTGGACGAGCTTCCCCAGCTCTTTAATATTTTAAAAGGGGACATGTCCTTTATCGGTCCCAGACCGGAGCGGCCGGAAATCATCAAACAATACATGGAGGACATGCCGGAATTTGCCTTCCGTATGAAGATGAAGGCGGGATTGGCGGGTTATGCCCAGGTGTATGGAAAGTACAACACCACTCCTTATGATAAACTGAAATTGGATTTATTCTATATTGAAAACTATACCGTGTGGCTGGACTTGAAACTGATGCTTCTGACCCTGAAGATCCTGTTTAAGCCGGAGAGCACGGAAGGAATTGATGAGAAACAGACAACCGCATTAAAAGAAAAGGAATAAAAGCATGGATTTAAAGCGCTTAGGATTACTTGGTCTGCGTAAAATTTGGATGGTTCTTCTTGCGGCTTTGACAGGCGCACTGGCTGGGTGCGCCTGTTATCTTGTTGTGCATGTGGCCTATGCACCGGCGAGAGAATACGAGGCAGTGGGAAAACTGTACATTGATTTTGCAGAGAAATCCACGGGGGAGGCTTACCAGTATTACAATGGTTATACCTGGGACGATTTGATGAAAACCGACCCTATTTTGAAATATACAATGACACTTTTACCGGAAGGCTACCGGGAAGATGCAGTGCGTGATGCGGTTACTGCGGACATTCTTTCAGATATCCGACTGTTGACCATCACTGTCCGTACCCATGATCCTCTTCAGACCAGGGAGATTTTAGATGCCACCGAGCAGTCCCTGGTGCATTTCGCCACTACCATGAAAGAATTGGATCAGATTACCGTATACCGGACCACAGAACCGGAGGCAGTGATTTTTGACTTGCAGACAGGCAGAGTAGCGGCAGTCTGCGGGATCCTCTGCGCGTTGGCTGCCTTGCTGGTGCTCTTTCTTTACTATGCCATGGATGACACCATCTACCTGCCGGAGGACATCTCTCAAAGATACGGCTTGCCGGTGTTGGGAGTACTCGGCTGGCGGGAAGAGGAACTGCAGGCAAATATGAATTATCGTTATCCCCAGGAAAAAGTAGGACTTCTCTTATTGGAGGAAACCACGGAAAATCTTCCGGAAGTGACAGCAAACCAAGAAACAGTCCGGCTATCTGATGGAATTCAGATTTATGAGAAACTGCGTGGCTTTGACAAAATTCTGGTAGAAGTGCCCTGCGGACATAAAAACGGCAAACAGCTGCAGCATCTTCTGGAACAATTGAAGCTGCAGGATTGTCCTGCGGATGGGGCTATTCTCAGCAATGGGGATAAAAAACTTTTAGATCAGTACTATGGGCGGAAAACCGGGAGGAGTGACCAATGACTCTGCAAATGTTGATTTCTTCTGTGGGGCAGGATGCCCACGCCCTCATTGAAAAAATGAAACCGGAATGCGATTGTATTCTGGTAAATCAGAAAATGCCCTATGGATATGAAGAATTTAACTACGAAGGGCATCAGATTCGTTGCTTTCACATGCAGGAAAAGGGCGTAGGGCTTAGCCGTAACCATGCGCTGCTCCGGGCAGACCAGGACATCTGCCTTTTCGCCGATGAAGATATTGTATACAGAAAAGGCTATGCCCAGGCAGTACTCAAAGCTTTCCTCGAACATCCGGAGGCAGATATGCTCCTGTTTAATGTAGAGGTAGCACCGGAACGGCGTACCTACTGGACGGAAAGCTTCCATCCGGTGAAGTGGTATAACTGTGGCCGTTACCCTGCCTATAGCTTTGCACTCCGCACAGAGCGGATGCAGGAATTGAATCTGACCTATCATCTGTGGTTTGGCGGCGGAGCCAGATACAGCAATGGAGAGGACAGCCTTTTTATCCGGGATTGTATCAAGGGCGGAATGAAGGTGTTTGCCATACCGGTTACCATCGGAGAAGAGATTCTCCGGCCCTCCACCTGGTTCCATGGATACAATGCGAAGTTTTTCTATGACAGAGGCGTGCTGTACCATTATCTCTATGGAAAACTGGCTCCTGTTATGGGAGCACGCTTCCTTTACAAAAACAGGAAAACCATGTGCGAACAGTTTCCTGTGGCAAAGGCAAAACAGTTGATGAAGGCCGGTTACCGTTTGAATCCCATGCCGGAGGAGTAGAAACCATGCTCTTTTATATTTTATTGACCACTATCACCGTTATTTTTGCAGGGGTGGTGTGCAGCAAACGAATGCCTGACCGCTTCCTTACGGAAGGAGAGCAGACACCTCTTCCTCAGCAGGCCAGCCATCTGACCAGGCAGCAGACCATTAACGGTCTGGCCTTAACTTTGATTTTTTTACTGCTGTTTGCCGTATCCGCCTTCCGCACCGGAATTGGTAACGACTATGAGCGGTATGTGGAATTTGTCCATCTGATACAGTTTAATCAGGTGGTACCTACGGAAATTGGTTTTAACGGATTAGTCAGACTGATTAATGCCCTTTCCGGTTTCGAAAATGCGAAGCTGATGTTTGCCATCTACGCTTTTGTGACGATCCTGCTGTTTCTGGTAGGCATGATGCGCCAAAGCCTGGATTTTCCCCTGACTTTTTTCCTGTTCATGACCCTGGGATACTATTTCCAGACCATGAATACCGTGCGGTATTATCTGGCACTGGCAATTGCTTTTCTGTGTCTGGGGTATGTACAAAAGAAACAATACGGGCGTTTTATCCTGATGGTGTTGCTGGGCTCCATGTTCCACAAATCCCTGTTGGTGATTATTCCCCTGTATCTGCTTGCAGCCATAGACTGGAAGAAATGGATGCTGGCGGCAGCAGGTGTGCTCAGTGTCAGTTTTCTGATTTTTAAGGATTTTTACCTGAACGTAGTGGTATTCTTATATCCCTCCTATAAAGACACAGAGTATCTGGAGGGAGGAACCAGTATCCCAAATATTCTGCGATGCCTGGCGGTGCTGGCTCTCAGCCTGCTCTATTACAGAAAGTGTGTGCGGGACAACAAAGAAAACCGCTTTTACTTTTATTTAAATTTAGGAGCCTGTGTGCTGTATACCTGCTGCTCCTTCCTGCCTATTATTTCCAGAATCGGTTATTATCTGACCATCAGCCACATTCTCTTTTTGCCGGCACTGTTACAGGGCATGGAGGAAAAGGAAAAGAAATTCTGGCGGGGCATGATGATTCTGGCGGGAATTGTGTATTTTGGACTGTTTCTGATCAAAGCCGGGGATGTAAATGTGGGGTTGCTTCCCTACGAAACCTGGCTGTTTCAATTATGAAACATGGGAAAAAGATGAGTGTAAAATTTTCATTATTGGTCGTGTGCCTGAATGCAGGCGAAAAATTAAAAGAAACCATGGACAGCATCCGGATGCAGACCTATGGGAATTATGAAGTCCTTGTGAAGGACGGCGGTTCCACAGACGGGTCGGTGGAAAAACTGGAAGAACACCTTGCCAGGAGCGGTGAGAGCAGAATCCGTGTGATCCATGAGAAAGACACCGGCATCTATGATGCCATGAATCAGGCGTGTGGTTATATGACCGGAGACTACTGTCTGTTTTTGAACTGCGGCGATTATTTTTACTCGGAGCAGGTATTGGAGCGGTTTGCCGAAGCAATCGGCACGGAGCGTGAGAAGCATATTTTCTATGGAAACCGCTATCAGGCACAGAGCGGTTCGATTGAATATTCCGCACCTCAGATTACCGCCTTTACCTGTTACCGGAATATTCCCTGTCATCAGACCTGTTTTTATTCCACCGATCTGTTCCGGGAGAGACAGTACCATACCCGGTATAAAGTACGGGCAGACTATGAACATTTTTTATGGTGCTATTTTCAGGGGAAAGCCCGGTTCACCTATGTGCCGGAATGTGTGGTATCCTATGAGGGCGGTGGGTTTTCTGAGACAAAAGAAAATGAAAGACAGTCGGCAAAAGAGCACCGGGAGATTACCGGAATGTACATGACTTTAGCACAGCGTTTTCAGTACCGGGCTTACCTGATCCTCACCCTGGCACCTCTTCGTCATGCACTGGCCACTAATCCCAGATTTGCAGACGCATATAATAACATTGTGAAGAAATTTTATCATCGATAGGGAAGAGGCAGAAAGCAGCAATGCGTATATTATGGATTTGTAATCAGATGCCGCCGGTGGTGGCAGAAAGCCTGCAGTTACAGCCAACCAACAAAGAGGGCTGGATCACAGGTATTTTGGAACAGATAAAAAAAGAGAAGAGCACAAGAAACCTGGAAATCGGGATTTGTTTCCCGATTCCGGACAGTCTGAAAAAAGTGTATGACTCTCAGGATGGAGAGGGAAGGGAACTGCTTCGGGGAGAAGCAGATGGCTTTTCTTACTTTGGAATTGTTCAGGACAATGTAAACCTGCACTTTTACGATTTTAAAGTGGAGCGCCAGATGGAGTCCATTATTGGACAGTTCCGGCCGGATATGCTCCATATTTTCGGAACCGAATATCCCCATGCCCTGGCGGCGGCAAAGGCTTTTAACCGTCCGGAACGGACTCTGGTGGGCTTACAGGGCATTATGAGTGCCTGTGCCGATGCCTATTTTGCAGATTTGCCGGAAAAAGTGATCAAACGCTTTACCTTCCGGGACTGGCTGAAACGGGACAATATCCAGGAGCAGCAGGAGAAATTCGCATTGCGGGCAGAGCATGAAACCCAGCTCTTACGCATTGCCGGGCATGTGACCGGGCGCACGGAGTTTGACCGGAAGGCAGCTCTGCGGATGCATCCCTCCATGCAGTATCACTTCATGAATGAAACCATGCGCAGTAATTTCTATGAAGGAGAAACCTGGAACGAGGAAAATTGC
Source organism: uncultured Lachnospiraceae bacterium (assembly GCA_934402515.1). Lineage (GTDB taxonomy): Bacteria > Bacillota > Clostridia > Lachnospirales > Lachnospiraceae > UMGS2037. The sequence continues at coordinate 11,133 of CAKRTZ010000006.1, read as the reverse complement.
CAGCCCCACCGCATCTTTGTCAGCCAGGGAAACTATCCCTTAAAGGGGCTTCATAAGGTTTTGGAAGCCCTGCCCTTGATCCGGGAAATGTACCCGGATGTGACAGTCCATGTGGCAGGGGATGTAATCACAGCTCATGGCACCTGGAAAGAAAAACTGAAAATTTCCTCCTATGGGAAATATTTGCTGGATCTGATGAAGAGAAACCAGTGTACCGGGCAGGTCACATTTCTTGGAAAACTGGACGCAGAACAGATGAAACAGGAGTATTTGCAGGCGAATGTGTTCGTCAGCGCCTCCTCCATGGAAAATTCCTCCAACTCCATTGGGGAAGCCATGCTGCTGGGAGTACCGGTGGTAAGCTCCAGAGTGGGAGGCTTGGAAAGTCTGCTTACGGACGAGCAGGATGGTCTTTTCTATGCCTTCTCCGATGAAAAGGAACTGGCCAGACGGGTGATGCGTGTCTTTGAGGACAGGAAACTGGTGGAAAAACTGTCCGAAAATGCAAAAACGAGGGCACTGCAGACCCATGATCCTCAGAAAAACTTTGCACGATTAATGGAAATCTATCAGGAGATTCTTCATTCATGAAAGTAACCTTTGTTTCTAACTATATGAATCATCATCAGCAGCCCTTCTCGGAAGCGATGCAGGCGCGGTTGGGAGAAAATTATACCTTTATCCAGACCCAGCCCATGGAGGAGGAAAGGGTAAAAATGGGGTGGGATACCTCGGCCCAAAGCCTTTCCTTCGTCCGGAAATTCTGGGAAGAGGAAGAAAACTGCCGACAGCTGATCTTGGACAGTGATGTGGTGATTTTCGGCTGGACAGGCATGGAAGAACTGATCGTACCCCGGCTGCGGGCAGGAAAACTTACCTTCCGCAATTCAGAGCGGATCTACCGGGACGGGCAGTGGAAAATGATTTCCCCCCGGGGATTAAAACAGAAATATCACGATTATACCAAATATCGAAAGGCACCCTACTATTTACTTTGTTCAGGTGGATATGTGGCTTCGGATTTTTCCCTGATTCACAGCTTTCCCGGGAAAATGCTGAAATGGGGTTATTTCCCTCCCTATAGAAGCTACGACCGGGATTTTCTGAGGGAAAAGCACCGGAGAGAAGAAAATACTCCGGTAGAGTTGCTGTGGGCGGGGCGTTTCCTGGAACTAAAGCATCCGGAGATGGCCTTACAGGCAGCGAAAAACCTGTTGCAAAAGGACATTCCCTTTCATCTCACCATGGTTGGAGCAGGGGAACTGGAACAAGCCCTTCATCAATTGACCAGACAGTGGGAGTTATCAGAGCATGTAACCTTTACCGGCTTTCAGAAACCGGAGCAGGTGCGCAGTTACATGGAAAAGGCTCAGATATTCCTTACCACCAGCGATCATCGGGAAGGCTGGGGAGCGGTGCTAAATGAGGCCATGAACAGCGGATGCGCGGTAGTGGCTGATCATCTCATGGGAGCTGCCCCCTATTTGATCCGCCATGGAGTCAACGGATATGTGTACCGGGATGACCATGGGGAAGAGTGTATCGAATATGTGGAAAAGCTGGCAAAAGATGCTGCCCTATGTGGAAAACTGGGTGCTGAGGCCTATCGTACCATCGCAGAGGAGTGGAATGCCGCACAGGCGGCGGATCATTTCCTGGCAGATTGCGAAAGCCTGCTGGCAGGAAGAGAAAAACTTCCGGTGACAGAGGGACCCGGAAGCCCTGCACCGGTGATCGCACCGGGGAAAATGTACCGGATGCTAACCGGAAAACGATAGAGGATTACATGGAAAAAGCAGAATTATTGAGTATCATAGTACCGGTTTACAATATAACAGACTGTCTGGAAAAATGCGTCAATTCGCTGAGAACGCAATCCTACTCCAATCTGGAAATTTTGTTGGTGGATGACGGTTCTACCGATGATACGGGAGAACTTTGTGACCGGCTGGCGCTGCAGGATGGGCGTATCCGTGTCTTTCATAAAGAAAACGGAGGCGTTTCCACAGCCCGTAATTTCGGAATCAGGCAGGCCAGGGGCGAGTACCTGGGATTTGTGGACAGCGATGACTTTGTGGAACCGGATATGTATGAAAAGCTTCTGTTGACTTTACAGGAACATCAGGGGCTGGTGGCACAGATCGGCCGCAATGAGATAGATGCCAGGGGAAATATTCTGGCGGATGTCTGTGAGCCGCCGAAGCAGACAGAGGCAGTGAAGACGCAGGACTTCTTGCGGGAACTTCTCATGCACCGGGGAGATTGTTCCTTTTGTACCAAATTGATTCACCGAAGTCTCTTTTTTCCGGAAAATGCTGCTCCCCGGTTATTTCCGGAGGGCGTGTTAAATGAAGATTTTTATCTTCTGGTGCAGATGCTGCCGGACATTTCTGAGATCTGGTCCCTGCCGGGGTATGGGTATCATGTGTTTTACAGAATCGGCTCAAATACCCGGAAAGAGACCCGGGAAGAATTCTCAAGGGTATTTATAGACATTGTGAATCATGCAGATATGGTATATGATAAAGTAATATGCGAATTTCCGCAGCTGGAGCCGGAGGCCATTCGTTTTAACCTGTATCAGAGGCTGGATTATCTGCTGCATATTCCTATTTCCCGGATGACGAAGGAGAATACCATGTATCGGGATATCATCGGATATCTGCGGAAACATATAAGAGATATCCTGCATAATCCTTATTTGACAGGCAAAAATCGTGTTTATCTGCTCCTGTTTGCAGCGGCACCCAAAACCTTGAGACGAATTCACAGAGTGACCATGAAAATCAGGGGGATCGCATAAAAACAGATTATAACGGAATGGAGAAATTCATGAGTGAAAATGCCCGCAGAGTTTATGTCTGCCATACCTTTTATCATGTATATGTGGCATATTTGAAGGAATGTGCACGGAACAGGGAACAGAAAGAAATGGCCGTAACAGATAAGGCTGATATTCTGCTCAGCACCATGTCCAACGATTTTTCCGGATTGAAGGAGCGGATGGAAGCCACCGGCTTCTGGAACCGTGTCATTCCCTTTTCTGAGAAAAGCTTTGAAGAGTTTCCGGAACTTGTGGACTTAAAGCGTGACCGGGGCAATATTGTCAGCAACATGATTGCCAGGATCAGGTTCTGCAAACGTTTTGGAAAGCTGGAGGAATCCTGCATCCCAGTGGACTTTAAGGAATATCAGGATATCTATGTATTCTGTGATTCCGATCCCATTGGCTACTATTTAAGCTATAAGAAAATTTATTATCATGCGCTGGAGGATGGTTTAAACTGCATCCAGCATTACGATACCGCCCGCTATGATAACCGTGGTGCCTTTAAAATCAAGGCCTGGATGGCGGCACATAATCTGATTTTCATCCAGAACGGGTATGGAAAATACTGTCTGGATATGGAGGTCAATGATACCTCTGTGCTGAAATATCCCCTGGCAAAATACAAGGAAGTACCCAGGGCCAGGCTTGTGGAACAGCTGACTCTCCAGGATAAAGAGGTGATTCTTCGTTCTTTCTTAAAAGATATGGATGGATTGAAACGGCAGATTCAGGATGGCAGTGAGCATAAAATACTGATTTTGTCGGAGCCTCTTTGCACGCTGGAGATCCGGGAAAAAATCTTCCGGGATATTGTGGAGATGTACAGGAAGGATGCCCAGATCTTTATCAAACCCCATCCCAGGGATGTGCTGGATTATGAGAAATTATTTACGGACTGCGTGGTCTTAGACGGTAAATTCCCTATGGAAATGATGAATTTCATCCCGGGACTTACCTTTGATAAGGTGATTTCCGTGCTGACGGTAACCAATGCCATTCAGTTTACGAAGGAAAACGTGATGTTGGGAAGAGACTTCCTGGACAAGTATGAAGCTCCGGAAATTCATCGCCAGAACGAGTATATATAGAAACAGAGGTTTAGCATGAAACAGATTTTTCGAAAATTAAATGTCCTGTTGGACAGAAAACAGAAGCTCACCATGGGCGGCATTGTATTTCTGATGCTCATCGGGGCCATTCTGGAGACCGCCAGTATTACCTTGATTTTTCCGGTGATTACCGTGGTAATCACCCCGGATTCCGTGGAGACCAATAAGACAGTCAGTGCTATTTATCAGACGCTTCATATGACCAGTCCCACCCAGTTCGCACTGGTGGTTATGAGCCTGCTGATTCTTGCCTTTATTTTAAAGAACAGCTTTCTGTTTTTGCAGCAAAAGGTCATCTTCCGCTTTGTTTATACCAATCAGTTCAGAACCTCCGAGCGCATGATGCGCAATTATTTAAAGCGAAACTACGAGTTTTACTTAAATGCAGATACCGCAGTGATCCAGCGAAACATCACCTCTGATGTGAACAACATGTATGCTTTGATCCTGGCTGTGTTACAGCTGATTTCCGAAGTGCTGATTTTCCTGGCGCTGAGTGTCACACTCTTTGTCATGAATCCCCTGATGGCATTTGTCATTGCGGTGGTTCTGATTCTCACACTGCTGGTCATCATGGTGTGCATCAAACCGGCCATGAGAAAGGCAGGAAAAGACAATCAGGATTATTACAGTAAGCTGTTTAAATGGATTTCCCAGACAGTTACAGGAATCAAGGAAGTGAAAATTACCCAGAAAGAACAGTATTTCGTGGATGAGTATGTGACCTGTGGCAGGGGTTACGTGGATGCTGTACAGAAATACAGCCTGTACAGCGCAACTCCCAGATTATTGATCGAAACCGTGTGCATTGTTGTGATGATCGGATATCTCATGGTCATGCTGGTAACGGGACAGGATCTGACCAACATGATTGCCACCATCGGTGTGTTCGGACTGGCGGCAGTGCGTCTGATCCCCAGTGCCAACCGCATTAACAATCAGCTGACCAATATGGCTTACTTTGAACCTTTCCTGATGAATGTCAGTGATAATCTGCAGGATGAGATCAGTGAGGATGCGGTGAGAACAGAATTTGCAAAACCTGACCAGCAGAAGCTTCCGGTAAAAGAAAAAATTCGCGTGGAGGATATCACCTATGCCTATCCCAATACGGATCGTCTGATTTTCGACCATGCAGGATTTGAGATTCAAGTGGGAGATTCGGTGGGAGTGGTAGGACCCTCCGGAGCCGGTAAATCCACTATTATTGATGTACTTCTGGGACTCCTTGATGTGCAGGGCGGGCATATCTATGCGGATGGGACAGATATCCGCAGTGATTATAAAGGCTGGCTGAAAAATATCGGATATATTCCACAGATGATCTTCATGCTGGATGACACCATCCGTCGGAATGTAGCCTTTGGCGTACCCGATGACCAGATTGACGAGAAACGGGTATGGGAAGTATTAAAGGAAGCACAGCTGGACGAGTACATTAAGAGCATTCCGGAAGGGCTGGACACCACCATCGGTGAGCGGGGAATCCGTTTGTCAGGCGGACAGCGGCAGCGTATCGGTATTGCAAGGGCACTTTACAATGATCCTGAGGTTCTGGTATTGGATGAAGCGACCTCCGCCCTGGATAACGATACCGAGGCGGCAATCATGGATTCCATCAACAGCCTCCATGGCAAAAAGACCCTGATCATTATAGCGCACCGTTTGCAGACCATTGAAAAGTGTGACCACGTTTACCGTGTGGAAAATGGAAAGATTGAGGCAGAGAGATAAATGTTATTATCCATTATCGTTCCTGTATACAATATGGCCGGTGGGGGAAAACTCACCTATTGCATGGAATCCCTGCTGGCACAGACCCTGCCGGAATTTGAAATCATTGCAGTGGATGACTGCTCCACCGACGATTCCTGGCGGATCTTACAGGAGTATGAAAGGAAACACCCGGACAAAGTCCGAAGCATCCGCCACGAGGTAAATAAAAAACAGGGCGGTGCCAGAAATACCGGTCTGGAATACGCCACCGGAGAATGGGTGGGCTTTATCGACAGTGATGACTGGATTGCCCCTCAGATGTATGAAAAGTTACTGGAGAAGGCAAAGGAAACCGGTGCTGATGTGGTGGGATGCGATTATAACCTCACTTCCCACCATGGCATGCAGGTGGGCAAAATCGTACAGAATAATACGCTGGAGCAGACGGGAGTCCTTGATGAAAAAAAATACGCCAGTCTTCTCATGCGGTCAGGCAGCATGGTAATCAAGGTGTATCTCCGGGAGATCATCGAGAAATATCATCTGCGGTTTCCTGAGAATACTTTTTATGAAGACAATTGTGCCGGCCCTGTCTGGATGCTTCATTTTAATCACTTCGAGAAAGTGGAGGAGCCTCTTTACTATTATTACCAGCATGAAAATTCCACGGTACATTCCATCACCGAAGAACGATGCAGAAACCGCATGGATACAGCGTTACAGCTCTTAAAAGAGTGCCAGGATTACGGCTATGACAAGAGATATCACCCGGAACTGGAGTTCCGCTTTACGGAGCTATATTATTACAACACCCTGTTTTCCTATGTGGTAGGGGCGCCGAAAGTGCGGCTTTCTTTTTTGCGGGAGTTAAGGGCCGGGATGAAGGAATATTTCCCGGCATTTCAGCAGAATACTTATTATTTAAAGCATTATGATGAGGAGCAGAAGAGACTGGTGGGATATCATATGCGGAGCCCTCTCTTTTTCCTCCTGTACTATCGGATGTTGAATTTCTACCGCAGGCTCCGGTATGGTAAAAAGGAATCTTAAGGAAATCCTTTTGCAATTTTTAAGAATTGCTTGGAGAGGAAGGATTGTCCTGAAACGGAAATGTATGGTACAATGATACACAGAATGTGTGTCTGTAAAGAAAAAGAATGAGACACACAAAAACCAGGAGGGTTATTTTAATGAAGAAAAGAGTGAGTTTATCCATCTGTCTGGCTTTTCTCCTTGCATTGCTTATGGGGATGACAGCCAACGCAGCGGCATCCATGACCATTGCCACCTGCCAGATCGTAGGCAGCAATGTGGTGGTAACTGCAGCAGGAACTGTGGCAGCCAGCGACGACGGCAACTATTATCTGTTTGCCCTGCAGCCTTATGAGACTGCCATCGGCAGCCGCACCGATTATTGTGCAGTGGCACCCAAGGCCGGAACGGTACAGATGACTACCACACTGGATTTAGACACCGCAGCCAGCAAAATTTATGCGCGTTTTGAGATTGCTGTTTTATCCGGTGGAAAATATGTATCCGTAAGTAATGATTTTTATATTACGAACCCGGAAGCGGCTGCAAAAGCAGCAGGAGCCGCATATCCCACAGCCACCAAGAAGGGTCTGACCCTGGATGCCCGCAACTGGACGGATTTGGTAGAGCTGGGATGTGGCTATACTTTATATGAACTGGATATGAGCCAGTTTTACAATGTAGGCGGTCTGGATTATGTGTACAACGGCAAGGCATACAGCTTTAACCCGGTTACCGTGGCACAGTACGATGCTATTGCCAATGTATGTGCCCTTTCCGGCACGAACCTGATTGTCGCCGTGAAGAACACCTACAATCCTGCAACCTTGGATCTGTATTATCCCCAGGCAAGACAGGCCGGATATAAAGGCTATGCCTTCAACACCGCAGAACAGGGCGGCGCAGAGAAAATCCAGGCACTGATGCATTTCCTGGCGGAGCGTTACGCAGGAACCGGTCTGGAAACCATACAGAGCTGGATCATCGGTAACGAAGTAAATAACAACAATCCCTGGCACTGGGCAGGCAGACGTTCTGTCACAGAGTTTTCTGAATTGTATGCAAAGGAAGTCCGTATGTGCTACAATGCCATTAAGAGTGCCAATGCAACCGCAAATGTATACATTAATTTAGACCAGAGATGGCTCTGGGAAGACGGCACCCATGATCAGTACGGCGGCAAAAAAGTTCTGGATGCCTTCAACACAGCAATGCTGACCACCGGTAACATTGACTGGGGCTTAAGCTTCCATCCCCATGCACTGCCTCTCACCAACTGCAAATTCTGGAGTGTTCCTTCCAACTACCGTGCCATGAACCTGGTAAGCAACAACGAGAACACCAAGATGATCATCCCTACCAATATCAGTGTGATGACCAGCTATATGCAGAAACCCCAGTTTATCGCACCCGACGGAACCTTCCGTTCTGTGATTATCTCTGAGATGCTGTTTACTTCTGCAAACAGAAGCTATGCTACCAACGAGACCATTCAGGCAGCAGCCATGACCTATGGTTACAAGCTGATGGCAGCACAGCCCCTCATCGATGTGGTAATCATCCACAGAGACAGAGATGCGGCTTCGGAGATCGCAGAGGGAATGGCATGTGGTCTGAGAAATACAGACGGCACACCGAAGTTTAGTTATGAAATCTTCAAATATATGGATCAGCCGGGCTCCACAGCAACCAACTTTGCACTGCCTATCATCGGTGCATCAAGCTGGCAGCAGCTGGGACTGAACTAGTCCGAAAAATTTAACCAAGAAAGGTATGGTACCAATTCATGATCTTAGATGACAAAACAATATTAATCACCGGAGGAACCGGTTCTTTCGGTAAATGTTTCACCCGTTACGCTTTGGAGCATTACAATCCGAAGAAGATTATCATTTATTCCCGTGACGAGTTTAAACAGTTCAATATGGAGAACGATTTCCGGAAATACGATCCGGACCACAAGCTTCGTTTCTTCATCGGTGATGTAAGGGATCGTGATCGGATGGAGCGGGCTTTTGAAAACGTGGACTATGTCATCCATGCAGCAGCTCTGAAACAGGTGCCTGCCTGCGAATACAACCCGGATGAGGCCATTAAGACCAACATCCACGGTGCCCAGAATGTCATTGATGCGGCGCTGAAAACCGGCGTGAAAAAAGTAGTGGCACTGTCTACTGATAAAGCGGTAAATCCGGTGAACCTCTACGGGGGAACCAAGCTGGTATCCGACAAACTCTTTATCGCAGCCAATGCCTATGTGGGAGCAAAGGACACCTGCTTTTCCATCGTGCGCTACGGCAATGTGGCAGGCAGCCGTGGTTCTGTTATTCCCTTCTTTGAATCCCTCATTGAACAGGGCAAGACAGAACTGCCGATTACAGATTTCCGCATGACCCGTTTCTGGATCAGCCTGGAACAGGGTGTGGAACTGGTAATTAAGGCTTTGGAAGAGGCGAAAGGCGGGGAGACCTTTATCAGCAAGATCCCTTCCTTCAAAATTACGGATCTGGCAGAGGCAATGCTTCCCGGATGTACCAAAAAAGAAGTGGGAATCCGTCCCGGTGAGAAACTTCACGAGGTGATGGTAACCACAGAGGATTCCTTTACCACCTACGAGTATGACAAGCATTACATCATCTATCCCCAGATGGTGTGGAGCACCAGCCGCAGACCGGAACCTACCGGCAAAAAGGTGGAGGAAGGCTTCTATTACAGCTCAGGAAATAACAGCGAATGGCTGAGTGTGGAGGATTTGAAACGCCTGTTAAAGACCGATGTGATTCATGAATAAAAATAACTATTCAGAGCCATTGGCGAAAGTAACCACATGAGCAAAAGGAAAGCTGTGAAACAGCGGTTTTGCGAAGGGGGTTCTGAATAGTTATAAATATAGTGTCAAGGAATGGGTGCAACAGGCTTGCATTTCCATTTCCTTGACAACTTTTGTTTCAGAGAGTAGAAGGAAAGTGTGAGGAAATGGAAAAACCGGCATATGCAGGTGGAAAGCCTGTAAGAGAAACAAAATTATATTATGGACATCAGTATCTGGATGAGAAGGATGTGCAGGCAGTGGTGGATGTGCTTCACAGCGATTACCTGACCTGTGGCCCCAAGATCACAGAACTGGAACAGAAACTCTGTGAACTGACCGGAGCAAAATATGCGGTGGTGTGCAGCAATGATACCGCAGCTTTACATATCGCCTGCATGGCAGCAGGAGTATCGGCCGGGGACGAGGTGATTACCACCCCCATTACCTTCCTGGCTTCCGCCAACTGTGCTTTGTACTGTGGGGCAAAGCCTGTCTTTGCGGATATTGATGAGGAAACCTATAACATTGATCCCAAAGAGATTGAAAAAGCCTTGACCCCTAAGACCAAAGCTGTCGTGGCAGTGGACTACACCGGTCAGGTGGTGGATCTGGATGCCATTATGGAAACCTGCCATAAACAGAATGTGGTGGTGATTGAGGATGCTGCCCATTCCATCGGAACGCTTTACAAGGGGCGCCCTGTAGGCTCTATCGCAGACATGACCACCTTCAGCTTCCATCCGGTGAAAACCGTGACAGCGGGAGAGGGCGGAGCCGTCCTTACGGACAACGAAGAGTACTATAAAAAATTATTATTATATCGTTCCCATGGAATGACCAGAGACCAGGCCCAGATGACCAAGGAGTCAGAAGGCGGCTGGTATTACCAGATGATCGACCTGGGATACAACTACCGGATGACCGATATGCAGGCAGCACTGCTCATCAGTCAGCTGGAGAAGCTGCCCCTGTTCAGCAAGCGGAGAAAAGAGATTGTGGCGCGGTACAATGAAGCCTTTTCCCAGATACCGGAACTGACGGTACAGCAGGAACTGGTGGGTTCCGACAGCACCAGACATCTCTATATTCTTCGGATCAAACCGGAGAAGCTGAGCATTGACAGACGAGGCTTCTTTGATGCCCTGGCAGCAGAGAATATTATGTGTAATGTCCACTATATCCCCATCTATCTCCAGCCCTATTATCAGGAGATGGGCTATCCCAAAGGACTATGTCCCAAGGCTGAAAAACTTTACAGCGAGATGATGAGCCTGCCCCTGTACTACGCCATGACGGATCAGGATGTGGAAGATGTTATCACCGCAGTACAGAAAATTGTGGCTTATTATAAAAACAAATAACTATTCAGAACCGCATTCGCCATATAAATTTGCCATTCTGCTTGCATGCAAGCATTCGCAGAAAGCAAATTTGCATGGCTCTGAATAGTTACAAAAAATAAAGGAAACGGATATGGAACAGACAAAACTCTACATGGTAATTCCATGCTATAACGAGGAGCAGGTACTGCCTATCACTTCCAAATTATTTCTGAAAGAATTGAAGGATCTGATTCAAAAAGGAAAAATCAGTGAGGACAGCCGTATTTTATTTGTAAATGATGGCAGTAAAGA
>CAKRTZ010000005.1 GCA_934402515.1 uncultured Lachnospiraceae bacterium | reverse complement strand
TCACACCAAATGTCTAAATTTTTTATTATGGCGAAAGGAGAGCATGGATGTTATAATAAATTCACTATCAAAAAATAGAATTTTTCAATCGCGGGATTTGTGTCTGTGCGCACTTGACACAAATTTGTTAGGCGAAAAAAGCGTGCGCAGGAATGGAGATAAAAATGAGAGCATTATTTATTGGAGGAACGGGTACAATCAGTACTGCCATCACAAACAGACTGGCAGCGGAAGAAAACTGGGAATTATATCTGATTAACCGGGGACTTCATGAGGTAGAAGTCCCTGAAAATGTGAAGGTAATCACCGCGGACATCAACAAGGAAGAAGATGTGGCGGAGAAAATCAAAGACCTGACATTTGACACTGTATGCGATTTTATCGGGTTTGTGCCGGAGCAGCTGGAGCGGGATTATCGTCTTTTTAAAGGAAAGACAAAACAGTTTATGTATATCAGTTCAGCCTCGGCCTATCACAAACCGGTGACAGAATATCGAATCACAGAAGGTACGGCGCTTGCCAATCCTTACTGGGAATATTCCAGAAATAAAATCGCCTGTGAAGATTATCTGATGAAATTATACAGGGAAGAAGGATTTCCGGTTACCATTGTACGCCCCAGCCACACCTATAGTGAACGCGCCGTACCGGTCGGTGTACATGGAGACAATGGCAGTTTCCAGGTGTTAAAGCGGATGATGGAAGGAAAACCGGTTCTTGTCCATGGAGATGGAAATAGCCTCTGGACGATTACTTTCAATACGGATTTTGCCAAAGGTTTTGTAGGGCTGATGGCAAATCCCCATGCCATTGGAGAGGCTTTCCAGATTACCAGTGACGAATCCCTTACCTGGAACCAGATTCACCAGAGTGCGGCGGATAAGTTGGGAGTAGAGTACAAGCCTTACTATGTTTCCTCGGAGTATCTGGATGCAGTTTCCCCCTATGATTTCCGTGGTGGACTGTTAGGAGATAAGGCTTGCACGGTTGTTTTTGATAACACAAAAATCAAACGGATTGTGCCGGATTTTATTTGCACAGTTTCCGCAAGGGAAGGTATCGGCAAAGCCATCGACTATATCTTAAGCCACCCGGAATGTCAGAAAGAGGACGCCGTCTTTGATGCATGGTGTGATAAAGTCATCGCCGAACTGGAGGAAGCCAAGAAAAGGATTCTTTGGTAAATGTGATAAAAAAAGAAGAAACTCCTATTGAAAAAGTATGGTATACTATGATACAGTTAAATGCAAAATACTTACTTGAATTTTTGTTCCTATGGACGCAGAACCGATAGGAGGTTATACAAAAGTGAAGATAATGACAGATGGCTTATATAAAAGTGACATGGATCGGAGAGGGGATTCTATTTTTGAAACAATCAAAGAAGCCTTTTCTTTTTTAACCCCCGCTTTTTTGATTGGGGCATTTGCACTGGCAATCCAGAGTTTTCCGGTGACTGCGGTACGTGAATTGATTGCAACTGCACTGGATGGAAAATTATATAATTTTCTTGATATTCTGTACCATGCAACTTATGAATTCATAGCAGTGTATCTGGTGTTTATTTTTTCATGTCTGGCTTCACGCATAGAAGATGTACATGCTGATATTCGGGTGATTTCCGCTGTCTCCACAACGATCTGTTATTTTGCATCTCTGGGCTCTGAAGTTTTGACAGGGGAAGTCTCACTGATAAACTATACCAATAAGGCAAATGTGTTTTCTGCCCTGCTGACTGCGGTATTGTATCACAAACTGTTTTTCCTGCTGTATCACAGATTGATGCGTAATAAAGAAGATGCCTATTCCACTACCTTTACGAGAGGAATTCACTGTGTCCCCATCGTCGGCATCTGTGTGGGTTTCTCTGCCATAGAGGCAGAACTGATCAGTTTGTGGGATGGCATGAATAACTTTAATGATCTGGTTGTAGTTTTGCTGGGAAAACCTTTTGAAACGATTGGGGCAACCTTCTTTGGCGGATTTTTGATTATGTTTTGCGAGTCTGTTCTGTGGATGGTTGGAATTCATGGTAGTAATGTGTTTGATACCTTGCTTACATCGGAATCAAGTGTGTTTGCCTTCGGGAATGGAAACATTATGAATAAGCCGCTTCTTGACACTTTTGTTCTGATGGGTGGATGTGGAACCACCTTATGTCTGTTTCTGGCAATCCTGTTTTTCAGCCGTGATAAACGGATCAGGAGACTGACCAAACTGGCAGGAATACCGTTGGTATTTAATATCAATGAGATTCTGGTGTTTGGGATTCCCATTGTGTTTAATCCGGTTTATCTGATTCCCTTCGTATCAGTACCTCTGGTTTCCTATACGCTTAGTTATCTTGCAATGTCCACCGGTGTGGTACCGCCCATTATCAATGCCAATGTACATTGGACGACCCCGGTGATTATCAGCGGTTATCAGGCTACCGGTTCTGTTGCTGGAAGTATCCTGCAGCTTGTTTCTCTGGTAGTTGGAACACTCATTTACATGCCCTTTGTGCGGAAAGCAGATGCGGTTACAGTGGAAAATGAGGATAAGTGTCTGGAGAGCCTCACGGACATCTGCCGCAAGGCGGAGGCAGAAAAACAACCGTATCGTTTAAATCATGTCAGTGTACTTTTGAGCTCTTTTGAAGAAAATCTGTTTACCAAGCTGAACAGTGACATTAAGGCAGGAACAGTTGCTATCAATTATCAACCCCAGGTCCGTGAGGGTAAAATTATTGCGGCTGAAGCATTGCTGCGTTTCAAATACCGGGATAATAAGGCAGTCTATCCGCCTCTTGTGGTGGAAATGGCAAGAAACAGAGGTGTGTTCGAGGATTTAAGCAAAGTGATATGTCAGCGTGCTTTGGCAGACCTGCGGGAAATGCAACGCATTGCCCCTGATATGGAAGTTGAGGTGAATCTGAGAATTGAACTGCTTATGGATGAAACCTTCCGGAAATGGCTGATCAGAGAAGTAGAGAATGCCCATGTAACGCCTAATACCTTTGGCATTGAAATTACAGAAGATGCAAATATTTCCGACGCAGATGTGTATCAGATTGCCTTTGAGCAAATAAAGAAGAGCGGCATTAAGGTTTTCATGGATGATTTTTCCATGGGAAATACATCCATTACCATCCTTCAGAAAAACTACTTCGATTTTGTCAAGATAGATGGTTCCCTCATCCGAAATCTGGAGAATGAACGAACCCGAAGTATTGTTTCCTCCATCATCCAGCTGGGACAGCAACTCAATTTCAGCATCATTGCAGAGTACGTGGAAACAGAAAAACAGAGAGATCAGCTGCTTGCCATGGGCTGCAATATTTTTCAGGGATACCTGTATTATAAGGATATGCCCATTCAGGATCTGCTTACTCTGCTTGGGAATGAAAATAATAGGTAACTGTCCAGAATACTAGTTGCCACATAAAAATCCCATCTGCGTATAAGTCCTACACAGATGGGATTTTCATTTCACAGGAAATTCCTTCCGCAAAATCAAAAACTTGCCGCCAACATATGGAGTACATGCTGGATATACAGAACAAAAAATTCCCGGTTGGTTTTCATGTCATCCGTCAGCTCAAAGAAATATTCTTTGCTCTTATAGTCCCGCTTGAAGAAAGGCTCAAACACCGTATCCCATTGGGGCAGATACAGAGAATATTTCCGGGTGTAACAGTTTGCCGCAGTAGCCTGGATGCGGTGCTCCTTATCCACGAATCCGGCAATGGACTTGTGAAGCGCCACATCCTCCTCCGGCAGATAGTAGTAATCTTTGTAATTGGAATAGAAGTATTTCATTTCCTCCTCATAGAGGGGAATCCGCAGCGTTCCCTCCAGTCCCTCTCCGGAAAAGAAGAAAGCTCCGGTGGAGTAACCGATTTTCTGGGGCAGGGGAGTGGACAGCTTGAAACTGATGTATAATTCTTGATGGCGTTCTCCGTTTATATCGGTATAATAATTTGCCTGTACCTTTTTCGGACGATGATTTTCATTAAACATATCATAAACGGACAGAATCGGAAGAATTTCCAACATGCCTTTTACATCGTCTGCATTGTGCTGCAATAAAATCTTTAACATCCGTTCATCCGGATTCTCGGCATAAGCATGGTAAATACCAATCAACTCTCCGCCGTTGTATACATCTACACGATCAATACCAAGATATAATTCTATGGTTTTTTGCTTACAGTTGGGTAAATGTAAGAAAAATTTGTAAGGGGAAACTCTGCGGTAAATATCAATACCCGTGAAATTTTCCAGGGTGTAGGGAAGTTTGTAGGCAGCTACTTTCTGCATTAAGTAGGGTAAGTCAAAATTATTGCCGTTAAAGTGAATCAGATGGGTGAAGTCCTTAATATAGTCAAAAAAGGAAATCAGCAGATCGCATTCATCCTCCTTGGAATCGGCAAACCACTGCTTGGTATACCAACAGCCATCTTCATAGGAGGCAGTTCCAATCAGATACAGGACAGAAGAACGTGCTGTAAAGCCGGTGGTTTCAATATCTACAAACAGTATTTTCTCAAGAGGAGCAATTTTTTCCAATGGATAGCGGATGGAAAATCCCTTCAATTTCTGTCGGATAATACGCATGAAAAAGTCTCCTTTTCATTGATTTCTAAGGTAACTATATCATATTTTCGGTTTTGTAAGTAGTCTTTGTTGAATATTTTAGCGAAAAAATATATAATATAAAAGATTAAAAATTCTCAAGAAAGAAGGAAAGGGAATGGCAAAATTAACATTCTTGGGTGGCGTCCATCCATATGATGGTAAAGATTTGTCCAAGGACAAGCCTATTAAGGAAGTCCTGCCGAAAGGCGATCTGGTATATCCTTTATCACAGCATATCGGTGCCCCGGCTAACCCAATCGTAAAAAAGGGTGATCACGTACTGACCGGACAGAAAATAGCGGAAGCGGTCGGATTCGTATCTGCGCCCATTTACGCTACGGTATCCGGTACCGTGAAAGCAATTGAGCCAAGACGTGTTGTCACTGGCGATAACGTGATGAGTATCGTCATCGAAAACGATGGGGCATATGAGGAAGTAGAGTATCCCCCTGTAAAGCCGTTGGAAGAAATGTCCCGTGAGGAAGTAGTGAGCCTGATCAAAGAAGCCGGTGTAGTCGGCATGGGTGGTGCTGGTTTTCCTACTTTTATCAAAATGTCTCCGAAGGAGCCGGACAAGATCGATTATATTATTGCCAACTGTGCAGAGTGTGAGCCTTATCTGACTTCCGATTACCGTCGTATGCTGGAAAATCCGGAACTTCTCATTGACGGAATGCGGGTTATTTTATCCATCTTCCCCAAGGCACAGGGTGTGTTTGCAGTGGAAGATAATAAGCCGGATTGCGTTAAACTTCTGAAGGAACTGACCAAAGATGAAGACCGTATGAGCGTAAAGGCAATTAAGACCAAGTATCCCCAAGGTGCAGAGCGCATGCTCATTTATGCAGTGACCGGCAGGGCAATCAATTCCGATATGCTTCCGGCTGATGCAGGCTGCATCGTGGACAACGTGGATACCATCGTGGCAATCCGTCAGGCTGTCCGGGAGGGGAAACCTCTGATGCATCGTATTGTGACGGTAACCGGTGACGCGATTGCTGACCCCAGAAACTTTATTGTCCGTATCGGAACCAACTACGCAGAACTTGTGGAGGAAGCAGGCGGCTTCAAACAGGATCCTGTGAAGATAATTTCCGGCGGACCCATGATGGGATTCGGTATTTTTGACTTAAATGTTCCCACTACCAAGACGGCATCTGCTTTGCTTTGTCTGACGAAAGACGATGTATCAGCCATGGAGCCTACTGCCTGCATTAACTGCGGACGCTGTTCTGAAGCCTGTCCGGAGAGACTGCTTCCCGGCAGACTTTCCACTTATGCGGTTCACGGTGATGCAGAAAGCTTTGTGAAAGAAAATGGTATGGAGTGTTGCGAGTGTGGCTGCTGCAGCTATGTCTGCCCTGCGAAGAAACCTCTGACACAAACCATCAAGTCCATGCGTAAGCTGGAACTGGCGAACAGGAAAAAGGCGGGAGGAAAAAAATAACATGGAAAAACTGATGAAAGTATCATCCAATCCCCATGTCCGCTCGAAGGAAACCACCTCATCCATTATGATGACGGTCGTGATTGCCCTTCTTCCTGCGGCTGGCTTTGGTATTTATAATTTTGGTGTACGCGCCCTGTTACACATGATCGTATGTATTGCAGCGGCAGTGCTCAGTGAATTTGCCTTTGAAAAAATCTGTAAACAGAAGGTGACCATCAACGATTTCTCTGCAGTTGTCACGGGACTTCTGCTGGCATTGAACCTTCCGGTAAGTGCTCCTCTGTGGATGGGGGCGTTAGGTGCGGTATTTGCCATTGTGGTTGCCAAGATGCTGTTCGGAGGCATTGGACAGAACTTTATGAACCCGGCGCTGGCAGGACGGTGTTTTCTGCTCCTGTCTTTCCCAAAGCTGATGACCACCTTTGCCTGTGACCGGTATCCCCTGGATGGTGTGTCAGGTGCCACACCTTTAGCGGCATTGAAAGCAGGAGAGCGTGTAGATGTCATGAACATGATCATCGGAAAAATCCCCGGCACCATCGGCGAGACTTCCCTGATTGCCATCGTGTTCGGTGCATGTATTCTGATTTTATTTGGTATTATCGACCTGAAGGTGCCCGGAACCTATATCGCATCTTTCTGTGTCTTTATGCTGCTGTTTTCAGGCAGAGGCTTGGATTGGGCCTATCTGGCAGCACAGCTTGCCGGAGGCGGACTGATGTTAGGAGCCTTCTTTATGGCAACTGACTACGCAACCAGACCGGTGACGGTAAAAGGACAGTATATTTACGGCATTGTGTTAGGCTTGCTGACAGCAATCTTCCGTGTATTCGGAGGCTCTGCGGAGGGTGTTTCCTACGCGATTATCATCAGCAATCTGTTAGTTCCTCTGATTGAGAAGATTACACTGCCTAAAGCATTCGGGAGAGGAGGAGAACGGATATGAATGACAGAAAGAACATGATACATGATGCCGGAATCCTTTTTCTGATTACCTTGATTGCCGGCCTGCTTCTTGGTCTGGTCTATGAAGTGACCAAGGAGCCTATTGCCCGCCAGGAGGAGGCTGCAAAGGTAGCTGCTTATCAGGCAGTTTTTGAGGATGCAGCGGAGTTTACCCCCCTTGATCTTTCCGATAAACAGAGTGGGGCAGATACGGTAGCAGGACAGTATCCCAAGGCTGTGATTGATGAAGTCATGGTTGCCAAAGATGCAAGTGGCAGTACCTTAGGCTATGTGGTAACCGCCACCTCCAAGAGTGCCTACGATGGCAGCCTGCAGTTATCTGTGGGAATCCGTGAGGATGGCACCGTAAACGGAATCTCCTTCCAGAGTCTCACGGAGAGTGCCGGACTGGGAATGGAGGCAGATACAGACTGGAAGAACCAGTATGCGGGCAAAAATGTGGAGAGTTTTGCTGTGACGAAAGTTGGCGCAGTCCAGCCCAATGAGATTGATGCCATTTCCGGTGCGACCATTACATCCAAGGCTGTGACCGAGGCAGTCAATGCCAGTCTGTTATATTTCAGAGAAGCGTTGGGAGGTGGAGTAAATGAGTAATGAAAATAAGAATTCCACGATGACAGCCACGGTAACAGAACGACTGGTCAACGGTATTGTGAAGGAGAATCCTACCTTTGTACTGATGTTAGGAATGTGTCCAACCCTGGCAGTTACCACTTCCGCTATCAATGGTCTGGGCATGGGACTGACTACCATGGTGGTGCTGGCACTGTCCAACCTGTTTATTTCCCTGCTGCGGAATATCATCCCCGATAAGGTTCGTATTCCCGGTTTTATCGTTATCATTGCCAGCTTTGTAACCATGATGCAGTTACTGTTACAGGCATACATTCCGTCCATTTATCAGGCACTGAATATTTACATTCCCCTGATTGTGGTAAACTGTATTATTTTAGGACGTGCGGAGAGTTTTGCCTCCAAAAACGGACCGATTCCCTCCTTATTCGATGGTATCGGAATGGGACTGGGCTTTACCGTGGCTCTGACTGTTATCGGTGCAGTCCGTGAATTGTTAGGTGCAGGCTCCGTGTTTGGTCTGTCCATCATGCCCGCATCCTATGAACCGATCCGCATCTTTACCAGTGCGCCCGGCGCTTTCTTTGTACTGGCAGTGCTTACCGCCATCCAGAATAAAGTAAAAATCAACGGTGCGAAGAAGGGTAAAGACATATCGAAGATTCAGTCCGGCTGTGGTCATGACTGCCTCAACTGTGATGTGGCAGGCTGCGGTGACCGCACTGTAGAAGAAAAAGAACAGAAGGAGGAGAAATAAATGGCAACAATTAAAGATTTACTGGTCATTCTGGTCAGCTCCTCTCTGATTAGTAATGTAGTTTTAAGTCAGTTTTTAGGTTTGTGTCCGTTCTTAGGTGTATCGAAAAAAGTTAACACCGCAGCGGGCATGGGAGCAGCAATTATTTTCGTTATTACCTTGTCCTCCGTTGTGACAGGCTGCATTTATAAGTTCCTGTTGGTGCCTTTCGGCGTAGAGTATCTGCAGACCATCGTCTTTATCCTGGTCATTGCAGCATTGGTTCAGTTCGTGGAAATGTTCTTAAAGAAATTCATGCAGCCTCTTTACAAGGCATTGGGCGTATACCTTCCACTGATTACTACCAACTGCGCTGTTCTGGGTGTAGCAATCAAAAATGTACAGAATGAGTACGGAATTCTTTACGGTACGGTAAACGGATTTGCTACCGCAGTGGGATTTACCATTTCTATCGTGATTCTTGCCAGTATCCGTGAAAAAATGGAATACAATGATGTGCCGGAGTCCTTTAAGGGAATGCCCATCGTGCTGGTCAGTGCCGGTCTGATGGCGATTGCTTTCTGCGGATTCTCTGGAATCTCATTCTAAACAACGATTGAATGGAAGGAATGGAAGGAAATGAGTATAACAGGAATTATTACAGCGACTGTGCTTGTCGGCGTTCTGGGACTGCTTTTAGGACTGTTCCTGGGCGTGGCAGCCATCAAGTTTAAAGTAGAAGTCAATGAAAAAGAAGAACAAATTTTGAGTAACCTGCCCGGCAATAACTGTGGAGGCTGTGGCTATCCCGGCTGTTCCGGTCTGGCGGCGGCTATCGCCAAAGGAGAAGCGCCGGTCAATGCTTGTCCCGTAGGCGGTGAAACCGTGGGAAAGAAAATTGCGGATATTATGGGTGTAGAGGCGGAAAGCGGCGAGAAAATGGTGGCTTTTGTCCACTGCCAGGGCGACTGCGACAAGTCCGGTGTCGATTATGAGTACACCGGAATCGAGGACTGCCGTATGCTCCAGTTCGTGCCAAACGGTGGAGCGAAATCCTGTAACTACGGCTGTCTGGGGTTCGGCACCTGTGCCAAGGTCTGTCCCTTTGATGCCATCCATGTAGAAAATGGGGTGGCAGTGGTAGATAAAGAGAAATGTAAGGCATGTGGCAAATGTATCGCCGTCTGCCCGAAACATCTTATCGGCATGGAGCCTTACGAGGCAAAACACATCGTGGCATGCAGCTCCCAGGACAAAGGTCCTGTGGTTATGAAGGCATGTACCGTAGGATGTATCGGCTGTGGTATCTGTAAGAAGAATTGTCCCGCAGATGCCATCACCGTAGAGAACTTCGTGGCAAAGATTGACCAGGAGAAGTGTACTGGCTGCGGACTCTGCAAAGAGAAATGCCCGAAGAAAGCGATTATCTAATTAGAAAGGAAAAATGCGATGCCCACAACAGTTCGATTAGGTAAAACAGAAATTGTGACCAATAAAAACGGATTTGGCGCGCTTCCCATCCAGCGTATCAGTGATGAGGATGCTGCCCATCTGTTACGGAAAGCCTATGACAATGGCATTACCTTTTTTGATTCCGCTCACTGGTATACAGACAGCGAGCATAAAATCGGTCTGGCACTGTCGGATGTGCGGGAACATGTTTTTCTTGCCACTAAAACCGGCAGCACCACACCGGATGGATTCTGGAGCGATTTGGAACAGTCCCTGCGGGAAATGAAAACGGATTATATTGACATCTACCAGTTCCACAACCCGGCAGTATGTCCTAAACCGGGGGATGGCTCCGGCCTGTACGAATGTATGCTGGAGGCAAAAGCCCAGGGAAAAATCCGTCATATCGGAATCACCAACCACCGTCTCAGTGTGGCAAAGGACGCCATTGAAAGCGGTTTATATGAGACTTTACAGTTCCCCTTCTGTTATCTGGCAACAGAGAAGGATTTGGAAATTGTGAAACTGTGTAAAGAGGCAGATATGGGCTTTATCGCCATGAAAGCGCTGTCCGGCGGTCTGATTAACAACTCCGCCGCAGCTTATGCTTATCTGGCACAGTTTGACAACGTACTGCCTATCTGGGGTGTACAGCGGGAGAGTGAGCTGGATGAGTTTCTTTCCTATGTGGAGAATCCGCCGGTGATGACGGAGGAGATAGAGGCATTGATTGCCCATGACCGTGAGGAATTACTGGGAGATTTCTGCCGTGGCTGCGGCTACTGCATGCCCTGTCCTGTAGGGATTGAAATCAATACCTGTGCCAGAATGAGCCTGCTGATTCGCCGGGCTCCGTCCCAGGCACAGCTTACGCCGCAGATGCAGGAAAAGATGTTCAAGATTGAGGAGTGCTTACACTGTGGCAAGTGCATGAGCCATTGTCCCTACGAGTTAAACACACCGGAACTGTTGCAGAAGAACCTGCAGGATTACAAAGAAATCCTGGCAGGCAAAGAATATTAAGGGTTAATCTGTTTCAGACGGAAAACCAGAACTGTAATATAATTCATAGTTGTCCGTTACAAAAACAGCCTCAACATGGGGGATGCGCTCGATGAGCTGCATCCCCTTTTCCAATCCCAGCACATAGCAGGTGGTGGAGAGAGCGTCCCCCTCCAGGGAAGAATCGGAGAGAATGGTCACCTGAAACAGGTGGTTCTGGACGGGATAACCGGTCTGTGTATCTAGAATATGATGATAAAGGACACCGTCCTTTTCAAAATACCGCTCATAATTGCCGGAGGACACCACGGATTTGTCCGTTACGGGGAGTACCAGCAGGGTTTCCCCATCCTCGGTAAAGGGCTTGCGTACCCCGATGCGAAAATCGGTGGGTTTGCCTTTGCCGTCCGGCTTTCCACCCACAGCCAGAATATTTCCCCCTAAGTCTAACAGGGCATGTTCCACATCACAGGAGAGTAACAGTGCCCGCATTTTATCCGCAATATATCCCTTGGCAATAAAACCTAAATCCAGAGATGCCTCCGGGTCCGTGAGGGTGACAGTTTTAGTGTCCTCGTCTATCTGGATGGCATGATAGTCCACATGGGACAGTGCCTCCTGAATGGCAGAGCCCGGGGGAATGATGGAAGAGTCCTGGGCGGCATTGTTTTCCGAGAAGTTCCACAATGCAGAGAGGGCGGCGATGGTAGGATCAATGGCACCGTCCGTGAGTTCTGCGTAGGACAGGGCAGAGGTTAACAGCTCCAGCGTTTCCTCCTGGACGGCAACCGGCTGTCCCTGGGCATGGTTTATCTCCCAGATATCGGAACCTTCCACGGTGCGGCTGAGCATATTTTCGTATTCCGCTGCCAGGTCGAAACAGCTGTCCAGCGTCTCGTTGGCGTGGGAAATGTCGGTGTCGTAGACCGTGATGTTGATGATGGTATCAAAATAAAATCCCGTGCGGGTGGTGGCTGTCATGGCAGTGCTGCCACAGCCGGAAATCCCAAGCACCGGGAAGAAAAGACAAAGTAGGGCAATAAAAAAACGGGAAATATGTTCAATCATGGAAAAATGCTCCTTGTTGTGCTACAATAAACTTGAGAATTCGCGCTGACGCGCTTTTCATCCTGCGGTGCAGGATAATTCTCTCGTTACTAACGCAATAAAAACAAATGCCACCTGCGGTGTCGCTTGTTTTTATTTTGCGTTTAGTATATCACATTTAAAAAAAAGGAGAAACACAATGCGTCTTCCCGACGATTTTGATGATGAAGATAACAGCAGCATGGGATTACCCATGGTTCATATGGTGATTGGCGTATCTGCCTTTATTTTGATTTTGTTTGGCATTATCATAGCAGTGAATTATAAGAATACCGGACACCATAATAAGAATTCTGATACGACAATTACGGTAGAAACTTCAGAGAATAAAGAGGTGAAAGACTTAAAGGATCGTACCGAGGAGTTAATCAGCGGTTCTACCCTGCGCAGCGATGATTTGGATTTCTGGGACATGTATCCAGAACAGGAAACAAAAGAAACGCAGGTCAAGGAGACAGAAGAGACAAAGGAAGAACCCAAGGATCCCTCCACAGATGGCAAGCACACATTGGTCACCTATGCCAGTGGCAGACAGGAGTGGGTTTCCATCAACCCTTATATTAAAAAAAATTCTTATGATTATACCAATCTGGTGAGTCAGAATAACATTATGAAGTATTATGAAGGCTCCCGGCTTACCTCGTTTCTGGGGGTGGATATTTCCAAGAACGACGGAACAGTGGATTTTGATATGTTAAAGGCGGCAGGGGTGTCTTTTGTGATGATTCGTACCGGCTCCAGAGGCTATGAGAGTGGGCAGTTGATGGAAGATGAACTGTTCAACGAGCATATGGATGGGGCACTGGCGGCAGGACTGGATGTGGGATTGTATTTCAGCTCTGCCGCAATCTCAAAGGAAGAGGCGGAAGAGGAAGCTAATATGCTTCTGGCGCAGATTGGGGAGAGAAAGATTACTTATCCAATTGCCTTTCAAATGGCGTTTGCGGATAATGATGTTTCCCGATTTGACAAGCTGACAGCAGCGCAGCGCACGGAGATTACCAGAGCTTTTCTGAATGTGATTTCCAATGCAGGATACAGGCCTATGGTTTACGGGGACAAGGAATGGCTGATTAAGGAAATTGATCTGGCCAAACTGGGAGACTATGATTTTTGGCTTTCCCAGCCGGGAGACTTGCCGGATTATCCCTATGCCTTTTCCATCTGGCAGTATTCCACAACGAAGAATATAGATGGCATCAGCGGCACGGCCCATGTAAATATCAGTTTTATTGACTATGCTTCCAAATAGCGGAGCAGTTTTTCGGAAATTTGACAATTAGAATAGATATCAGCATAAACAGCAGGAGATAACCCGTCAATGTAATTTTGCATATAGTTGCGGGCAACTCCTGCTTTTTTTGCTAAATCCACCGCTTTGTTGTAGGCGATGGCGGCTTCCTCCAGGGTGTGGTAACGTCCGATGATGAAATCACCGTTAATATGTATTTTTGCCTGGTATAGAGTCTGCTCTTTAGTGCAGACAGGATAAACGCCGTAATAGGGACTGATGACCTCCAGATTGGAATAGCGGTAGTCATAAGAATCACCATTAATAAAGCGGTAGTCCCGGTCTTTCACGGAGAAACTGTGGATGCCGTATCGATTGAGAATATTGAATTGCATGCCATATTCATTCACAAAAAGGTGCCCGCCTCGGCGTAAGATTTTGTGAGAGGAATAATAAAACAAATCATCAATATCAAAGATGAAATATTCCTGGGGAGAAAAATAATATTCAAAGTAATTTGTGCGGATATAGATCGGAGTTACGATATAGATACCGTTATTTTTATAATTAAGGAGGATGACCCATTTCTCAAAGGAAAGAAAGGAATCGTGGGAGTAATCGGATAAAGTGGAATCAGTCCCGGTCAGCAGGGCCAGGCCTTCCAGATAAGCCTGATAGGCTTCCTGGGGAGAAGAGTAACTGCCAAGGGAAATGTGTTTCCCCCGAAAGGTAAGGGAGGCACGGAAATAAGGAGTCTTGTCTTTTTTATAGGAGGGATATACCCCTGGATATTGACTGGACATAGTAACTCCTTTCCGTAAGATGATAAAATTAATTATACATGAAATACGGACCTTTTGTATAGAATATTATAGAGGGAAAAATTCATGTATAAGAAATATATTGGCTATTGCTTAATGGTACAGGCTATCTGGCTGTGTGCCCTGTTCAGTATCCGCACCGTACAGGTAGGAGAAATTATGGCAGCGAGCACTGAGAGTGTCAGGGCAGCTGTGGCAGTGCAAAAAGAACCGGATATACAAATCACGGATCGGGAGAGACTCCAGGAAATTTCCTCCGGTCAGAGAGTTGTGGAGTATGGTCTGTTGCAGGATGCGACAGATTCTATTTACATGGAAGAAGTGCTGTCTAACCATGGAATGACCTGGGATGATTACGATACCCTGACCCGGATTGTGGAAGCGGAAGCCGGTGGAGAGGACGAAAACGGGAAAATGCTGGTAGCCTGTGTGGTGTTAAACCGTGTGGCAGACGATGCCTTTCCTGACACGGTACAGGAAGTGGTTTTTCAAAAATCTCATGGAGTGACGCAGTTTACTCCCATCTCCGATGGGCGATTTTATCGGGTGAAAGTATCGGAAACAACGAAAGAGGCTGTTCAACGAGTACTGTCCGGGGAGGACATTTCCCAGGGAGCACTTTATTTTGTGTCCAGAAAGGGGGCAGATCCGGATCGAATGGCCTGGTTTGACAAACATTTGACCTTTTTGTTCGCATACGGTGGACATGAGTTCTTTTTATAGAGATTTTAGAGTGCATTTATAGACAGAGTGCGTGTTTTTGTGCTAAAATGAGGCTTGCGGCGGATTTCGCCAATGATACGGAGATATGCTCCATAAAACAAGGGAGGACTTATCGTGTTATACCATAGTACGAGAAATAACGGACAGACTGTGACTGCATCACAGGCAATTCTGAAAGGATTATCAGAGGATGGCGGACTTTTTGTGCCGGAGAACATCCCTGCACTGGATAAGAGTCTTTCTGAACTGGCGCAGATGTCTTATAAGCAGGTTGCTTATGAAGTAATGAAATTATATCTCACAGATTTTACTGAGGACGAGTTGAAAACCTGCATTGAGCGTGCTTACGATTCCAAGTTTGATACCGAGGAAATTGCACCTCTTGCTGAAGCAGACAATGCATATTACCTGGAGTTATTCCACGGTGCAACCATTGCATTTAAGGATATGGCTTTATCGATTCTGCCTCATTTTATGATTACGGCAGCAAAGAAAAATAACGTAAAGAATGAGATTGTGATTCTGACTGCTACCTCCGGCGATACCGGAAAGGCAGCTCTTGCAGGATTTGCGGATGTAGAAGGAACCAGAATCGTAGTGTTCTATCCTAAGAACGGTGTCAGCCCCATCCAGGAGAAACAGATGGTAACCCAGAAGGGAGCCAATACATACGTGGTGGGAATCCACGGTAATTTCGACGATGCCCAGACCGGCGTAAAGAAACTCTTTGCAGACCGGGAGTTAGAGAAAGAACTGGATGAGAAGGGATTCCAGTTTTCCTCCGCCAACTCCATTAACATCGGACGTCTGGTGCCTCAGATTGTTTATTATGTTTATGCTTATGCCAAACTTCTTGCAGAGGGACAGATTAAAGAAGGCGAGAAGATTAACGTGGTCGTACCCACCGGTAACTTCGGCAATATTCTGGCAGCCTTCTATGCGAAGAATATGGGACTTCCCATTGCAAAGTTAATCTGTGCATCCAATGAAAATAAGGTTTTATACGATTTCTTCCAGACCGGAACCTATGACCGCAACAGAGAGTTTGTACTCACATCCTCTCCCTCTATGGACATTCTGATTTCTTCCAATCTGGAGCGTCTGATTTACAGACTGACCGGAAATGATTCCGATGCAACGGCAGCGTTCATGAAATCTCTTTCCGAGAATGGCACTTATGCCATCACCGATACCATGAAGGAGCAGCTTGGCGATTTCCGTGGTTATTACGCCACCGAGGAGGAGACTGCACAGACCATCCATGATTTATATGACAAGTGCGGTTATGTAATTGATACCCACACCGCAGTGGCTGCAGCAGCTTACAATAAGTATAAGGCAGAATCCGGGGATGAGACCAAGACGGTTATTGCATCCACAGCAAGTCCCTTTAAATTTTCCAGAAGCGTTATGAAGGCAATTGCACCGGAGAAAGCAGACTTAGAGGAGTTTGCACTGGTGGACGAGTTATCTGCTTTGTCCGGCGTGGCGGTTCCCAAGGCAGTGGACGAACTTCGTACCGCTCCTGTGGTTCACGATCATGTCTGTGAGAAAGAAGAGATGGCAGCTACCGTGAAAACATTTCTTGGAATTTAGAAAGGTGAAAAAGATTGAATTCATTTGAATTTGCCAGTGTGTTACTGTTGGCGTTTGGAGTTTATATTCTCTATGCCTGTGTACAGCTGAAGGTGTCCGGTGAGCCCACAAAAGGTGTGATGGTAGGTTCCCGTGTCAACCTGAAGAATGCCAAAGACCTGGAAGGTTTTAAAGAATATGTGTTTAAGAAATGCCTCTTTGTAGGCATCGCACTGGTGGCGTTATCTCTGGCAACCGTTGGTCTCTCCTTTTTGGAGACAGGCCGTTGGCTGATGATTGTCACCATGCTGGGACTTCTGGCAGTTTGCATCTATTATACAAAGATGATTTCCTATGCACAGCAAACCTATATTTTAGGACTGGATGTGGAAGCATTGAAGCAGAAAAAGAAAGCGATGAAAGCGAACCGCAAGGCAGCAAAGAAAGAGAAGAAAGCAAATAAATAAAGTAAAAGCCGTTTCCTGTTTTGCGAAACGGCTTTTAATGTGTAATCAAATATAATTTAAAATTATGCATCCTGTCTGGCGGACATGGTGATGTAATCACGCTCCGGGCAGATGGATTTGTAGGCAGGACGGATGATTTTTCCGTTGTTGGCAAGCTCCTCTAAGCGGTGTGCGCTCCAGCCCACAATACGGGCCATGGCAAAGATGGGAGTGTACAGCTCTAAGGGCAGATCCAGCATTTTATATACAAAACCGGAATAGAAGTCCACGTTGATGCTGACACCTTTGTACATCTTTCGTTCTTCCTCGATAATTTTAGGAGCAAGACGTTCTACTGTAGCGTAGAGGTTGTACTCATCCGTGAGTCCTTTTTCTTCGGAAAGCTTGTGTACATATTCCTTGAAAATCACGGCACGGGGGTCGGATTTGGAATAGATTGCGTGTCCCACACCATAAATCAGACCGGCACGGTCAAAGGCTTCCTTGTGCAGAAGTTTCCTAAGATGGTTTGCCACTTCTTCCTCATCCTGCCAGTCGTGGAGCTGCTGTTTCATATCGTCAAACATCTGCACCACTTTGATATTGGCACCACCGTGACGGGGGCCTTTCAGAGAGCCGATGGCTGCGGCGATGACAGAATAGGTATCCGTGAGGGAAGAGGTCATAACGTGGGTGGTAAAGGAGGAGTTATTACCACCGCCATGTTCCATGTGGAGAACCAGCGCAACATCGAGAATTTTTGCCTCCAAGGGGGTATAGCTGCTGTCGGGACGCAGAATATGTAAAATATTCTCAGCGGTGGACAGAGAGCAGTCAGGCTGGTGGATATACAGGCTGTTGCCATCATGATAGTGGCTGTATGCCTGATAACCATAAATAGATAAAAGCGGGAATAAACTAATTAACTGTAAACACTGTCTCAGTACATTGGGAAGAGAAGTGTCGTCAGCGCGATCATCATAAGAATATAAAGTAAGAACGCTTCGGGCCAGGGTATTCATCATATCCTTACTGGGAGCTTTCATAATGATATCCCGAACAAAACTGGTGGGAAGAGAACGATAGCTGGTGAGCAGATCATTAAACTGGGCAAGTTCATGTTTGGATGGAAGTTTATCAAACAGAAGGAGATAGGCAACTTCCTCATAGCCGAAACGACCACCGGTGGTAAAACCCTCCACAAGGTCGCGGACATTATAGCCGCGATAAAACAAGGAACCGTGGTCCGGTACACTTTCACCATTTACCATCTTTGTGGCACGAACATCGGAAATATTGGTAAGACCGGCGAGAACACCTTTACCGTTTAAATCCCGCAAGCCTCGTTTTACTTCATATTTGGTGAAAAGTTCAGAATCAATGATACCAGCCTGCTTTGACATAGTTGCAAGCTGTAAAATTTCAGGTGTGATTTCGGAAAAATTGTTTTTATCCAAATAGAGTCCCCCTTTCAAATTTCTAACAGCATTATGATAGCATGAGAAAATTCGACAACGCAAGAAAAAATAGTTTACTTTAGAAACTTTTAAGAAATCCAGACAGTTTACAATAGACTTTTTACACAGATGGAATTAAAATGGAGCAGTAGTTAGAAAATGATACCAAATAAAGAAAGGTGACAAGATTACATGGATAATCAGGAAATTTTTTCTCATATCGATCATACACAATTAAAACCTTACGCTGCCTGGCAGGATATCAAAAAACTTTGTGATGAGGCAGTGGAATATAAAACAGCTTCCGTATGTATTCCTCCCTGTTATATCAGCCGTGTTCATGAGGCCTATGGTGATAAAGTCAATATCTGCACTGTTGTTGGATTCCCTTTAGGATACCAGACTACAGAGGCAAAAGTTGTCGAAACCAGACAGGCACTTGCGGACGGGGCCTCTGAAATCGATATGGTCATCAATATTACCGATGTGAAAAATGGCCATTTTGATAAAGTGAGGGAAGAAATTTGTGCATTGAGAGAAGCATGCGGATCCCATATTCTGAAAGTTATTGTAGAAACCTGTTATCTTACTGAAGAAGAGAAAATTAAAATGTGTGAGGTGGTAACGGAGGCAAAGGCTGACTTTATCAAAACCTCCACCGGATTTGGAACCGGCGGTGCAACCAGGGAGGATATTAAACTCTTTAAAGAACACATTGGACCTGATGTAAAAATGAAGGCTGCCGGCGGTGTAAAAACAAAAGAGGATCTGGAGGCATTTCTGGAACTGGGGTGTGAGAGAATCGGCACTTCCTCTGCCATTGCTCTTTTGATCAGTAATTCATAATTTGCTTGCTTTTCTCAGGCGGTTGTGTAAAAATGCTATTGGGTTAAATTTTGCCCGGAAATTATGAAAACAGTAGGAGTATTATGAGAGGAATTGATACCCAGGTACGCAAAATCCGTCACCGCATTTTCAAAGAAGTGGCGAATCTTGCCTACACATCGAAAGATCTGATTGGCGATATGGAGGCTCTCCCTTATGAGATCGTAAACTACGAGGAGTCTGACTATCACGATATTTATAGAGAACGTTCCATTGTGCGGGAACGGCTGCGTCTGGCACTTGGTCTGTCTCTGCGTCCGGAGGACAAACCTGTTCATCTGACCCAGGGATTGGCAGAGAGTAATATTGATGAAAAGTACTATGAACCACCTTTGATGCAGGTTATTCCTTCTGCCTGTAATGCCTGCCCGGAGAACTGTTACCGGGTGACAGATCAGTGCATGGGCTGTACGGCGCATCCTTGTCAGGAGGTCTGCCCTCGCGGCGCGATTTCCTTTGTAAAAGGGAAGTCGGTCATTGACCAGGAAAAATGTATCAAATGCGGTAAATGTAAAGCAATTTGTCCCTATGATGCAATTACCCATCAGGTACGTCCCTGTGCAGGAGCCTGCGGTGTGAATGCTATTAAATCAGATAATTATGGACGTGCAGTCATTGACTCTGATTTGTGTGTATCCTGTGGACAGTGTATGGTGAATTGTCCGTTTGGAGCCATTGCGGATAAATCACAGATCTTCCAGCTCATTCGTGCCATGCAGTCCGGCAAAAAGGTGATTGCCCAGGTGGCACCTGCCTTCGTAGGACAGTTTGGAACAGGAGTGACGCCGGATCAGGTCAAGGGAGCCCTGAAAGAACTGGGGTTCTTCGATGTGTATGAGACTGCAATTGGTGCTGACATGGGCTGTATGGCAGAAGCAGAGCATTATGTGAAGGAAGTGGCAACCGGTAAGCAGCCGTTTTCCCTGACCAGTTGCTGCCCCTCCTGGTCTGTACTTGCAAAGAAATTTTTCCCGGAAACCATCAGCCAGATTTCCAATGAACTTACACCCATGGTAGCTACAGCACGGGTGATTAAAGAGGAACATCCCGATGCCTGCGTGGTCT
Organism: uncultured Lachnospiraceae bacterium; assembly: GCA_934402515.1. Lineage (GTDB taxonomy): Bacteria > Bacillota > Clostridia > Lachnospirales > Lachnospiraceae > UMGS2037. The sequence continues at coordinate 45,616 of CAKRTZ010000005.1, read as the reverse complement.
TTATCGGACCCTGCGCCTCTAAGAAACTGGAGGCATCCAGACGGACGGTTCGTTCCGATGTGGATTTTGTCATTACCTTTGAAGAACTGGCAGGGATGTTTGCTGCCAGGAATATTGATCTTGGCAGCGCTCCAAAGGATGATAAGCTGGAAGATGCCACAGGTGCAGGACGTGGCTATGGCGTGGCCGGCGGTGTAGCCGGTGCCATTGAACAGTGCATCCGGGAGTATTATCCGGATGTGGATGTGAATATCGAGCATGCAGAGAGTCTGGCAGAATGCCGGAAGATTCTCATGCTTGCCAAAGCCGGAAAGAAGAACGGTTGTCTTATCGAAGGAATGGCTTGTCCCGGAGGCTGTATCGGAGGAGCCGGAACCAATATTGCGATTAACCAGGCAGTCCGGGAAGTGGCAGGCTTTAAGAATGCAGCTGCCAAGAAGATACCTGATAAAGAATAAGAGCCTTAAGGAGGATTAAATATGGCGACAAAAATCAGAACCAGATATGCACCCAGCCCCACCGGACGGATGCATGTAGGAAATCTGCGATCTGCACTTTATGAGTTTTTAATTGCAAAGCATGAGGGCGGAGATTTTATTCTCAGAATTGAGGATACCGACCAGGAGCGTTACGTGGAAGGGGCGGTAGAGATTATTTACCGTACTTTGCAGGAGACCGGTTTAGTTCATGATGAAGGCCCGGACAAAGACGGCGGTGTAGGTCCCTATGTGCAATCTGAGCGTATGAAAACCGGTATTTACATGAAATATGCCAAGGAACTGATTGACAAGGGTGAGGCGTATTACTGTTTCTGTGACAAGGAGCGTCTGGCTTCTTTAAAGACAGAAATTGTAGAGGGAAAAGAAATCAGTATTTATGACAAACACTGCCTCGGCTTATCCAAAGAGGAAGTGGAGAGAAATCTGGCAGAGGGTAAACCTTTTGTCATTCGTCAGAACAACCCTAATGAGGGTAAGACCGTATTCCATGATGAGCTTTACGGAGACATCGAGGTGGATAATGCAGAGCTGGACGATATGATTCTGATTAAGTCCGACGGCTATCCCACTTATAACTTTGCAAACGTAGTAGATGACCATCTCATGGGGATTACTCATGTGGTAAGAGGAAATGAGTACCTTTCCTCCTCACCGAAATACAATCGTCTTTATCAGGCATTCGGATGGGAGGTTCCTGTGTATGTACACCTTCCCCTGATTACCGATGAGAACCACAAGAAACTTTCCAAGAGAAGCGGACATTCTTCCTTTGAGGATTTGATTGACCAGGGATTCTTAACGGAGGCAGTGGTAAACTACATTGCTTTATTAGGATGGAGTCCGGAGGATAACAGGGAGATTTTCTCTCTGGATGAACTGATCAAAGAGTTTGATTATCATCGTATTTCCAAATCTCCCGCGGTATTTGATATCGTGAAGCTGAAATGGATGAACGGTGAATACATGAAAGCCATGGACTTTGATAAATTCTACACGTATGCAGAACCTTATTTAACCAAGGCATTGACCAAGGGTCAGGATCTGAAGAAGATTGCAGAGATGGTGAAATCCAGAATTGAGATTTTCCCGGACATCACAGAGATGGTAGATTTCTTCGAGACGCTGCCGGACTATGATATTGCAATGTATACCCATAAGAAAATGAAAACCAACGCAGAGACATCTTTGGCTGTTTTACAGGAGGTATTACCCATTCTGGAACAGCAGGAGGATTACTCCAACGATGCCCTGTATCAGACTCTGTCAAATTACATCGAGGAGAAAGGCTACAAAAATGGATACGTGTTGTGGCCGATCCGTACCGCGGTATCCGGCAAGCAGATGACCCCTGCCGGTGCAACAGAGATTATGGAAATCTTAGGCAAAGAGGAATCTCTTGCAAGAATCCGTACCGGAATTGAAAAATTGTCCGCAGCAGTCTAGTGCAGCGGACGCCCTGCTGGACGGCGTTAATGCCGCCCAGCGGGAGGCAATTACCCATCACCGGGGTCCCATGCTTGTACTTGCAGGCCCCGGAAGTGGCAAAACCTTTACTATTATCAGACGTATCCAATATCTTATTCAAATCTATGGCGTACCGCCATCTACGATTTTAGTGATCACTTTTACCAAAGCAGCAGCGACAGAAATGCAGAGTCGGTTTTGCCAGACAAACACAGAAGCATCGGAACAGCCTCAGTTTGGCACTTTTCATTCCATCTTTTTTTCTATTATTCAGAAACATTGTCATTATAAAATCAGCGATTTAGTTACCCCAGCCCAACAACGAATGTTTATCAAGCAGGTCTTACTGAATGGAACTTATGAATTACCCATCGATTTAGATACCATGGAGAACCTGTTATCTTTCATTTCCCGGTATAAAAATTTTGGGGAAGAACAGACCGGAGAAGGACTGCTCACCCAGGAACAGTTTAAAAAGCTTTATCTTCAATATCAGGAACAAATGGAATGGCATCACAAAATAGATTTTGATGATATGCTGCTGCTGTGCAGAGAAGTCCTGCAGAAACAAAAGGAAGTCCGGGAACTTTGGCAGAAGCGTTTTTCTTTTATTCTGGTGGATGAGTTTCAGGATATTAATCCGTTGCAATATGAAATTTTACAGATGCTGGCAGGACAGGAAAATAACCTTTTCGTAGTCGGAGATGACGATCAGGCAATTTACGGTTTCCGGGGGTCCAAACCGGAAATCCTGTTGCAGTTTCCCAAAGAATATCCGGATGCTATCCAGGTGCAGCTATCCTGTAATTATCGCAGCGGCAATGCCATTGTAGAGTCGGCACAGCAGGTGATTCGTGTTAACCAGGTGCGCTTTCCCAAAGAATTAAAAGCTAACCGAACTGGAGGAAAGGTAAAACTGGTGACTTTTGAGACACCTAAGGAGGAACAGGAAAAAATCCTGCAATATTTAAAGCATGTCGTAGCACGAAAAGAGCAGTGTGCCATTCTATGCCGGACGAACCGGGAATTGTTGGAATGGGCAAAGGAATGTGAGAAAAGAGGAATTGCTTATCAGCATAAAATCCGGGAGAAATCTCCGTGGGAGGAGTCCTGTGGGAAGGATTTATTGGCCTATTTAAAGCTTGGGCTGGGGAATGGAAGCCGGGAGGACTTGTTACGAATTCTCAATAAACCAATGCGGTATCTTTCCAGGGAATCTGTTGGAGTAGAAAGGATTGATTTTGATTCTATGCTTCAATTTTATGAAGGAAAAAGGGAGATGCAGAAACGGTGCAGGCAGCTGGAACAGGATTTAAATAAAGTTGGGAAAATGCCTGCTTTTCTTGCAGTCAGCGATATTTGCAGACGAGTGGGATATGAGAGATGGATGCTGGAGCAGTGCCATGATGAAAAGAGCAGGGCCACACTGCTACAACAGCTGGAAGCGTGTAAAAAAGCAGCAATGCAATGTAAAACAGTAGCAGAACTCTTCGCACTTGCGGAAAAAGAAGGAAAAGACAATTCTTCCGGAGGAGAAATGAAGATAGTGGATTCCCCGTTGTCGCTGATGACTTATCATGCATCCAAAGGACTGGAATTTACCACCGTGTTTCTGCCAGGTCTTAACGAAGGAAAAGTTCCCCATGGAAAGAATCTCACCCCCAAGGAAATGGAGGAGGAGCGGCGGATGTTCTATGTGGCGATGACCAGAGCAAAGGAAAATCTCTACCTGACCTATCTGCAATCAGAAACAAAAAATACATCCCGGATTTCCCCTTTTTTAAAACCTCTCATAGAATACCTGTAATATAATTGCAATATTTTTGTAATATGTTAGAATAAGTGGGTAGTGTGAAAACCAATAATACAAAAGGAAAGCGATAAGGACATTGAGAAGAATGAAAAGTAGATGGATTCAGACAATCGTGTTATCTCTGATGGCTTTTGCTTTAATCCTGGGTGCTGGGAATCTGGAGATTCATGCAAAGACGGAAACTTTATTATCAGATCAGCCGGTGGCAATGGCAGCCGGAGGTGAGGGTAAACAGACAGAATCTGGGGAAACGGAAGATATAGCCGATGAGACAGCGGAAATGACAGAGACAGAAACGTTGGAAGCAGAGACGGAAGAAACCGTAGAAAGTCAGGAAGAAACCGAGGAGAATGAGTATGCCGATTTAGCCATTGCCCAGGTTTCCAATTATGTCAATGTACGTTCCTTACCCAATACGGACAGTGATATTGTTGGAAAGATTTACAATGGAGCAGTAGCCCAGGTTCTCTCTGTGACAGGAGAGGATCATGACTGGTTCCAGATTGTTTCCGGAAATGTGGAAGGATATATTAAAGCAGAGTTTTTCCTGTATGGAGATGCAGCTGCAGAGGTAATTGATCAGTATGTGACCCGGTATGCCAATGTGATTGCTGACCGGTTAAATGTGCGGGAACAGCCAAGTACTGAGTCCAAACGGATTGGCTACATTGACAACGGAGAAAGGGTGCAGCTGTTAGAGAACCAGGGAGAATGGCTGCGTGTCCAGTATACCGATGGAAAAGAGGGCTATGTATCGGCCCAGTACGTGACCATCTCTGAAGAATTTGTCTATGGCAAAACTCTGGAGGAAGAGGCGAAGGAGCAGGAAGAACGAAAGATCCTGGAAGAACGTGAAAATGTCACAGAACAGGAAGTGGCAGAGGATGTGACGATTGTGGTGACAGAGCCTGTGGGAACTTATAGCAGTAACGCAGAACTTCGTTCCTCCATCGTAAATTATGCCATGCAGTTCCTCGGGAACCGGTATGTTCACGGAGGAAGCTCCCTTGTCACAGGCACAGACTGCAGTGGCTTCACCAGTCTGATTTATAAAGAATTCGGCTATTCCTTAAGCAGAACCCCGTCCGGCCAGCTGAGCAGCAATGGCAGGAGCATTGATTACAGCCAGATACAGCCTGGTGATATTATCTGCTATGGCAAGGGAGGCAAATGCACCCATGTAGCCCTTTATATCGGCAACGGACAGATTATCCATTCTGCCAATTCCAGAAAGGGCGTCGTGATCTATCAGGCAGATTATGATACCATGATTGGTATTAAAAATGTGATTGATTAAGTGCCGGTAGTTGGTGAATTAAAAAATAAGACCAGTAAGAAATGGAAAAGGATGTATGTACGATAATGAACGTTGTCTTATATTTGACGAATCAGGTAATCTAGGCATATCTGGAAGATATTTTGTTATTTCCTGCATCGATACAATGAATGCAAAGGCTTTGCATAACATTATGAAAAGAAAACTGAAACAAGCCGGAGACAAATTTCCTGAACTAAAAACATTGCACGCTCATGAAATAAAAGCGAAGGATGCCTATCCCTGTGTGAAGTACCACCTATTAGAAAGTATTCTTTCTAAAGAGGTGACGATTTCCTATATTGTTGTAGATTTATGTCATACAGAAGATAGATTATTAAAGGATAAAAATATTTTATATAATTTTGCATCCAAAATACTTATTTCCAGACTCATTACAAAAACTGATGAAGGAAAAACGGTAAATATTTTGTTTGACAATAAAACAACAAAAATTGCATCTAAAAATTCTTTACGGGAATACATAATAGCTCATATCGTATATGAAGAAGGATTAGATGTTAATATCAATTTTGAGTATAAAGATTCGGATGCCGGAGATGCGTTTATTATTCAAGCTGCAGATTATGTTGCAAATGGGTTATATGCAGATTTTGAATATAATAATGGGATATATAAAAAATTGATAAATCCGAAAGTAAATATTGCCCAGCACTTTCCATATAAAAATTTTGCACAATAGTTTTATTGGCGAAAATTAAAGCAAGATATAGGAATAAACACTTGCATTACTGCATATTATATGCTAAGATATCAATAGAAATCAAATGGGTATGTAAGCCCATATTAGTGTGTGAATATTTTAAACATAAGCTGCCTGTGTGGTAGCCGCTAATATGGCAGTACCCATTTATTGTTTTGTGAATTGAATTTTTGAATATAAAAACAGACACCAAACCGCGGAATCACAGAGTTTGATGTCTGTTTTTGATTCATAGGAAATTGTTCCTATGAATCAAAAACGTTCCGTGGGGATGGATTAGCCTTTTTTATAAATGAATGTTATCTAATACATCTTCTTTCTTTAAAATCCAGTCACCGAAGATTTCCCGGCTCCAGTTTACGAGGTCGTCATATTTCAGTATGACACCACCGTAATTGCGGATGCCGTGGGTTTTCGCTTTTTCCTCTGAGTAATCCTCCAACAGATACACCTGTTCTAAGCGTACCGGTCCGGAAGTATAATGACATACCATGGGGATGACACCGGTTTTTGAGGGATTGATGAAACTTCCGTTTTCCGTCACATGAATGGAAACCCATGCCATTTCCTCCAGCATGCACAGCCCCCTTTTCTGGGTGGAAACATAATTTCCAAGAGAGTAGTAGCACAGGCTTTTATTTCCGTTTTCTGCTTCAATCCATTCCACCGGCTGAGGCATATGGGGATGGGCACCGATGATGATGTCAGCTCCAGCCTCCGTCATTTCTCTGGCAAATTCTTCCTGATAGGAGGAGGGAACGCTCTGGTATTCCGTACCCCAGTGAGGGAACACTACCACATAGTCCACCTCCTTGTCCATACTCTGGATATCCTCAATCACCCGGGGATTCAAGGTAGTAAAATCAATCTGCCCGTTGGATTCATTGTAAGCGCAGAGGAGATTCAGATTATTACGGTAAGATTTCGGGATCGTACCGGCATTAGGGCCATAGGTGTAATTTAAGATGGCAAAAGTGACATTCTTTACGGTAATAACCGGAATAGAGAAGTCATTTTCCTCATGAATGCCAGCCACGGTAACAGCAGGATATTGTTTCCAGAATTCCAGACAGTTTACTATGCCGGCTTTATTCTGGTCAGCAGCATGGTTGGTTGCGTGCAATACCACATTAAAGCCGGCATTGGCAATGGCATCCCCCACCTGGGTAGGAGAATTAAACCGGGGATAGCCGGAAAAACCAAGGGAGTTACCGCCCAGAATCGTTTCCTGGTTAATCACCTTCACATCTGCCAGTGCCAGAAATTCAGAGAGAGGACGAAACAGAAAATCATAATTGTAAGTCCCGTCCTTCTGTTTTCCGGTGTTCACAATGCCCATGTGCATCAGATTATCGCCCACAGCCATAAGGGAGACATCATATTCCTCAAAGACCGGCGTCGCTGGCTCCGGTTGGAAAACAGGTTCTACAGAAACCACAGTGGGGGACACGGCAGTTTCTGTAACCGCAGAGGTTATAACAGGAGTATCTGCATTTACGGTAGGAATTCCCTGGGAGAATAAGACGCAGATACTGATACCAACCATACAGCAAAGTCCACCGACGAGAGCATGTCTTTTTTTCATAGACTTATTCCTCAGAATCTTCCTCATCCATTTCTACCAGTTCGTCAAACTCAACGGAATCCAGATACTCATCGAAAGCATCGGCAACAGCCTCGTACTCCTCATCGTCCTCAATGTAGGTTAATTCCGGTTCCTCGTTGGGGTCATCCGGGTTCTCACTGTAACCGTAGAACCACACTTCACCGTCCTCATTCTGACCGTTTTCGTCTAAGGGGAGAAGTACGATATAATCTTTCTCGTTCACTGTTAAAATCGTAACAATTGCACAGGTAACACGAGTACCGTCCTCTAAGTCTAATTCAACGGTCATTTCCTCATCATCTTCCTGTTCTTCACGCAGGTCTTTATTTTTTGCCATGGTTTTATCCTTCCTTTCTCGTTTTAAGTAAAAAGACTATTACGATAGATACCATTATTGTAATGAAACCGGGTGATTTTTGCAAGGAAAGAAGGAAAAGTAGATTCCTTTTTAAAATATTTGTATGCACACTTAAATCATGGTAAACTAATAAGGATGACAACAGAAAGCGAGACTACAATGAATAAAATCAAAATCATCTTTTTTGATATTGATGGAACCTTGATTGACATGCAGAAAAAGGAAATCACGGAGCGGACAGTGGAGACGCTGCGGCGGCTGCAGGAGCATGGAATCCTGCTTTGCATAGCTACCGGCAGGACGCCCATGACCGTGCCCCACTTTGAAGGGGTGGCGTTCGATGCCTTCCTTACTTTCAATGGTTCCTATTGCTATAATCAGAAGGAGGATATTTACGCCAATCCTATCCCGGCAGAGGATGTAAAGCAGCTGCTTGCCAATGCTGCGGCCATGAACCGCCCGGTTTCCATTGCGACGAGAAACCGCATAGCAGCCAACGGAAAAGACAAGGATTTAGCAGACTACTTTGCCATCGCCAAGGAAGAAGTGGTGGTTGCTGACGACTTTGAACAGGTTGCACAGGAGGAGGTCTACCAGATGATGCTCGGTTGTATCGGTGAGGAACGGGTACGCCTGTTAGAGGGGGTAAAAAATGCCAAGCTTGCTGCCTGGTGGGACAGGGCTGTGGATGTGATTCCCGGTGACAGCGGGAAGGGTATCGGTGTGGAGCAGTTGCTGCGGTACTATCACCTGGATCAATCGGAGGCGATGGCATTTGGCGATGGCAATAACGACATTGAGATGCTTCAGGCGGTGGGAGCCGGTGTGGCGATGGAAAACGCCTCCCCGGAGTTAAAAGCGGTAGCAACGGAAATCTGTGGCCATGTGGCAGAGGATGGTGTTTACCATTATTGTCTGGAACATGGTTTAATATAAGAATGGAGCAAATGTGAAGATGAAAGCAGTCATGAAGAAAGACCGGGTTTTTCCTTTAGGAGCCATTAGAGAGAGTGATGGCATTCATGTGGCAGCCTGCCTGAAACCAGAGAAAACCTGTGGTATGGTACTGTTTAGCAAAACCGGCAGAGAGTTAGGGAGAATTCCCTTTGCCTGCCGCATGGGAAATGTTTTTTACGGAAAACTTACGGGAGTAAACCCCGATCAGATTTCCTATTGTTTTTATCAGGACGATGCCCTGATTCCTGATCCCTATATGAGGAAAAGCACAGGAAAAGTGCGTTATGGGGAGCCGGTGGAGACATGTCGTCTGGCACAGATTTACGAGGATGCTTTCAACTGGGGAGAGGATACAGAGCCCAGGATTCCCTGGAGTGATGCAGTGTGTTACCTTTTGCATGCCCGAGGATTTACCAAGCATGTTTCCTCTAAGGTGGCACATAAGGGAACCTTTGCCGGTGTCCGGGAAAAGATTCCCTATTTACAGCAGTTAGGTGTGACTACCCTGGAATTTATGCCGGTCTATGATTTTGAAGAAATTCAGCAGCCGGAGATTGTGGGAAATACGGTGCTCCAGCCGGAGGAACTGCCTACGAAAATCAATTACTGGGGATTCAAAAAAGGTTTTTATTTCCTGCCTAAATCTGCATACAGTTCCAATCCGGATTCCTGCGTGGAGATGAAGGAACTGGTAAAAGCCCTGCATCTGGCAGGCATGGAAATCCTTTTACAGTTTTTCTTCCCGAAGGATTACCGCATGGAGCAGGTGAAGGAGGTTCTGACCTGGTGGAAACAGGAATATCATGTGGATGGCTTTCATGTGAAGGGTGAGAATATCCAGATGGAGCAGCTGGCGGCAGACCCTTTGTTCCAGGATACCAAATTGATTTATGAGGGCTTTGATACCGGAAGAATTTATGGAAAGAATGAGATTCCTTCCTACAAAAACCTGGGTTTATATGATGAGCATTACCTTTATGAAACCCGGAAATTCTTAAAAGGTGATGACAATATGATTCGGGAAACCCAGAAGAACTTCTATGCGTCCTCCCCTTATTATGGAATCATTCACAGCCTGGCAAATTATAATACCCTCACCATGTGGGACATGGTCTCCTACGACCGGAAGCACAATGAGGCAAATGGCGAGGAAAACCGTGACGGCAGTGATGGTAATTTCAGCTGGAATTGTGGAGAGGAAGGATCAAGTCGTAAGAAGGCGATTATGTCCCTGCGTCAGAAACAGCTGAAGAATGCTTTTGTTTTATTGTTCCTTATGCAGGGGACGCCCATGCTTACAGCAGGAGATGAGTTTGGCAGAACCCAGGAGGGTAATAATAATCCCTGGTGTCAGGACAATGCCATCAACTGGGTGAACTGGAAATACCAGGAGAAAAATAAAGACCTATTACAGTTTGTAAAAGACCTGATTGCTTTTCGGAAAGCCCATCCCATTTTCCATTCTAGGGAAGGCTTACATCTGATGGATACCTTATCCTGTGGCTGTCCCGACCTTTCCTTCCATTCCGAGGAGGCATGGAAAAACCAGCAGCTTCCCTATGAGCATCACTTCGGTGCCATGCTCTGTGGACAGTATGCAGAAAAGGAAAATGGAGAGCAGGATGAAAATTTCTATCTTGCCATTAATATGCACTGGCAGAAGCATGTGTTTGCTCTGCCGAATCTTCCGAAAGGACTGGAATGGGAGCTGTGCATGGAGACAGGAACCGACAAGGATTTGATTGCGGATGACATCCGAAAGGCAGTGCTGGAATCCCGTTCCATCCGTGTCTATAAGAGCAGACCGGTGAAAGGGACGAAAAGAGGTTAATTATGCATCCCTGGAAACATTTTAAAACCATTACTCACCACAAAATGCTGGTGATGAAAAACTGCTTTCGGGTGGGACTTTATAAACAGGGTCTTCTCCATGATCTGTCCAAGTATTCCCCTACAGAATTCTGGGTGGGGGCGAAATATTATCAGGGAGACCGCAGCCCGAATAATGCGGAGAGGGAGGCCATTGGCTATTCCTCTGCCTGGCTGCATCATAAGGGACGAAATAAACATCATTATGAATACTGGATCGATTACAGTACCAGAGAAGTGCCGGGAGGTATGGCTCCGGTTGCCATGCCGGACAAGTATATTGTGGAAATGCTGATGGATCGTATCGCAGCTTGCCAGGTATATGAAGGAGATCACTTTACCTGGGAATCCCCTTTAGAGTATTATAGGAAGGGAAAGAATCCGGTGCCCCTTCATCCATACACCAAAGAGATGCTGGAGCTTCTGCTTCATATGCTGGCAGAGAAGGGAAGAGAGGAAACTTTTCTTTATATCCAAAAGGAAATCCTGAAGAAAAAGAAAAAGTAATTCCTGGAATTGGAACCGTTTAAAGTTTGCAGACATAACATAGGGTAAGAAAACTTCTTGGGGAATCCCTATGAACCAGTGTATGCTTTTAATTCTGTTACTGCTTATTAGAAGCGGAAATAACAAAGGATGTGGATGCAAACAGGAGCGTAAACGCGGCTGTGGATGTGAACGTGAGCGGGAGAATCAATGTTGTTCCAGACCGGAACCCAGAGCAGCTTCTGCAGCACCGGCACAGAATTGCTGTCAGGAGAGACCGTTTAACCGTTTTCAGGACAATGACCGGGACAGAGATCGAGACCGTGGGAGAGATTGCGGATGTAATGATTAAACAGAAAAAAAGAGGGCGTCTGGCTGTAAAGCCGGGCGCCCTTTCCAATACTTTTTTAGTTGGATTTTACTTCTTTCCAAAGTTCGTTATAAAGGTTGTCGCCCTCTTCACCGAGGTAGGAAAAGGTTTCCAGGTTTGTATACTGGGATAAATCCGGGAATGCGATGGTGGAATTGCGAATATCATCATCCTCGATTAACTCTCTTGCAGCATCGTTGGGAGTGGAGTAGGTGATATACTCAAAGTTCTTGTAAGCCACATCCCCGCGGCACATGTAATCGATAAATTTTTCTGCGTTTTCCAGGTTGGGAGCATTCTTAGGAATGACCCAGGAATCAATCCATACATTGGTACCTTCCTTAGGAATGACATATTCCAGATCCGGGTTTTCGCGTTGGGTGAAGATTGCTTCACCGGAGTAGATAACGCCGAGAGCAGCCTCACCGCCAATCATTTTATCACGAACCTGGTCGATGACATAAGCCTGTACCAGAGGTTTCTGCTGAATCAGTAAATCTTTTGCAGTCTGTAACTCAGTTTCGTCTACGGAGTTCATGGAGTAACCGCTTAATTTCTCTGCTACCATGAAAGCATCGCGGACAGAATCCTGCATCAGGATATTGTCAGCGTATTTTTCATTCCAGAGAATCGACCAGCTGTCTACCGGGTCGTCCACCATGGTCTTATTGTAGAGAATACCCACGGTTCCCCAGCAGTAAGGAACAGAGTAGAGGTTGCCGGGGTCAAACTGTTCGGACTGCTCCCAATACTGGGCATTAATATTTGCCTTGGCGTTGGGAATATGATCAAAGTTCAGGGGCTGTAATAAATCGTTATCAATCATTTTCTGAATCATGTAATCGGAAGGGCAGACCACATCATACTGGGACGCGCCAGCTTCTACCTTGGGGTACATGATTTCGTTTGTCTCAAATTCATCGTAGACAACTTTGATACCGGTTTCTTCTTCGAAACTCTTGATGGTCTCCTGGTCGATGTATTCGCCCCAGTTGTACACGATGACCTGTCCGTTTTCACCGGATGATGAAGTGGAGCCGCAGCCTGTGAGCAGAGTGCCCATGGATACAGCAGCAAACAACAGCAGTGTGTTTTTTTTCATTCTTTTCTCCTCATTAAAAATTATTTGGTTTTTTATTATTATCTGCAGCACCTTTCTTTTTAGGGGAAGGATTGTAATTTACCAGAAGTAACAGGAAAATTACCGCTGCAAAAATAATCGTGGAAAGAGCATACATTTCCGGTTTGATCCCCTTCTTAACCTCGGTGTAAATCTTGGTGGAAAGGGTATCTACACCCACACCTTTGGTAAAATGGGTGATAATAAAATCATCTAAGGACATGGTAAATGCCATGAGAAAGCCGGAAGTAACACCGGGCAGGATATCGGGGAATACCACTTTAAAAAACGCTTTTAAGTGGGTGGCACCCAGATCCAGGGCTGCTTCATAGGTACTGGGGTTCACATTTTTCATACGGGGCATCACGGACAGAATCACATAGGGAATATTAAAGGTAATGTGAGCTAACAATATGGTGCCAAAACCGAATTTTAATCCAAAGCTGATAAAGAGTAACATCAGGGAAATACCGGTAACAATATCCGCATTTAACATGGGAATGTTGGTAATGCCCGTGAGGATTGCCCGACTTTTCCGTTTCATACCGGACATTGCAATACTGGCGATTGTGCCGATCACCGTTGCGATGAGAGCGGAGAGCAGGGCGATGACTAAGGTGTTGCCCAGTGCCTGCATGATTTCCTCATTCTGGAACAGCTGGATATACCATTTAACCGTAAAACCACCCCATTTTGCTCTGGTTTTGCTTGCATTGAAGGAGAGGACAATCAGAGTGGCAATGGGCGCATACAGAAAGATAAAGATCAGTGCAATATAGAGTTTTCTTCCAAAGTTTCTCATAAGGTAGAGCCCTCCCCGTCTTTATCAAAGATTGCGGAAACCACCATATTGATAAGAATGAAAATCATCAGGACAATGGAAAGCCCGCTGCCCAGATACCAGTTTCCTGCCTGGGTAAATTCCTGCTCGATGACATTGCCGATTAACAGAATCTTACTTCCGCCCAACAAGGTGGAGATTACGAAAGTGGTCAGCGCCGGAACAAATACCATGGTAATGCCACTGATAATGCCTGGAACGGACAGGGGAAGAACCACTTTTGTAAAGGTATGGAACTCATTGGCCCCCAAATCCTTTGCTGCGTTAATTACGTTGGGGTCAATCTTGGAAAGTACATTATATAAAGGAAGTACCATAAAGGGCAGGAAGTTGTAAACCATACCCAGAATAATGGCGTAGGGTGTATTGATAATGTTTAATGCCGGCAGATGGAAAAATGCCAGAACACTGTTGATGACACCGGTTTTTTCCAAAAGGGTCTGCCATGCCAGAGTGCGTAACAGAAAGTTCATCCACATGGGCAGGATGAAAATGACAATGATAAAACTGTGTTGGTTTACATGCAGCTTGGTCAGAATCATTGCCAGGGGATAGGCAAGCAGCAGACAGATCACGGTACTGATCAGGGAAAGCAGGAGAGAGAGCCACAATGCCTTCCGATGCTCCGGTGATGCGATTGCCAGGATGTTTGCCATGGTAAAGGCTCCGGTCTTGTCTGTCAGACCATAATAAAATACCATTCCCAAAGGAATGAGAATAAAGGCAATCGCCCAGAATAAATAGGGTGCAGCCAGCCATTTACGATTCCATACTTTACTCATTGACACCAACAGCCTCCTCGTCCTCGGAAGCAGGCTTATTCATGATCTGGATGTTAAAAGGAGCGACCCGGATACCAACCTCTGTCCCTACAGGGAACATGGTGGTGGAGTGTACCAGCCATTCAAAACCGTTTGCCTGTACTTCCATTTCATAGTGAACACCTTTGAAAATCAGGTGGGAAACCACACCGCGGATAATTCCTTCCCCTGGGGAAACAAGTTCCACATCCTCAGGACGGATAACTACATCCACCGGTTTGTTTTCGCCGAAACCTGTGTCCACGCAGGTAAAATCAGCTCCCAGGATATTGACCAGTTTGTCTCGTACCATGGTGGAACTGATGATATTGGAGTCTCCGATAAAATCTGCAACGAAAGCGTTTTCCGGCTCGTTGTAAATCTTTTCGGGAGAACCAATCTGCTGGATGTACCCCTGGTTCATAACCACGATGGTGTCGGACATGGTCAGAGCCTCCTCCTGGTCATGGGTCACATAGATAAAGGTAATGCCCAATTCGTTTTTCAGGCGAATTAATTCATACTGCATGTCCTGACGGAGCTTTAAGTCCAACGCTCCTAAGGGCTCATCCAACAGCAGAAGCTTCGGTTCATTGACAATGGCACGGGCAATCGCTACACGCTGCTGCTGACCACCGGAGAGAGAGTCGGGCATACGATTCTCAAAGCCATCCAGATTAACCAATTTTAACGCATATTTAATTTTATCGTTTATATAAGATTTGGTTTTATTCTTTAATTTCAGTCCAAAAGCGATATTTTCAGCAATGGTCATATGCGTAAAAAGAGCATATTTCTGAAATACTGTATTTAATTGTCTTTTGTAAGGAGGGAGAGTGGTGATATCCTTTCCGTCAAAATAAACAGTGCCCGTATCAGGAGTTTCAAAACCACCGATAATGCGGAGCGTTGTAGTTTTGCCACATCCGCTGGGGCCTAAAATTGTTAAAAATTCATTCTCACGGATATACAGATTCAGGTCATCCAACACCATCTGTCCGTCATAGGATTTGGAAATATTCTGTAAGTCAATTAACTTTTTCTCCATTGAGTAAAACCCTCCATCCTGCCGTAAACTAAACGATTTAATTATACTGTAAACCAGCGATAAGTCAATGTATTTCCTTAATGAAAAAAAGAAAAAATGATTAACAAAAGTAAGATGTTATGTTACTATGATGAATAAGACTGGAGAACTAGGAGGTTTTTGACATGAGTAAGTACGTTGCATATGTTTCTACATATACTATGGGAGATCATCATGGTATTAAAATATATGATGTAGATATGGAAAACGGGCGTTTTCTTCCAAAGGGCGAGGTGGAGATCACCAATGCCTCTTACATCACCGTGTCTCATGATAAAAAACATTTATATGCGATTACGGATTTCGGTGTGGAGGCATATCATATTTTGCCGGATGGAAGTCTGGAGAAAATG
Source organism: uncultured Lachnospiraceae bacterium (assembly GCA_934402515.1). Taxonomy (GTDB): domain Bacteria; phylum Bacillota; class Clostridia; order Lachnospirales; family Lachnospiraceae; genus UMGS2037. Next base: position 29,953 of record CAKRTZ010000005.1, on the reverse strand, counting down.
AACTGGGCATCTATCAATGGTATGCGTGGCTGTTATCTTTCCACAGACTACAAGGAAGAATTTCTCTTTGTTGCCGGATATCACGATGGTAAGATTACCGTGCTTCGCTTAAACAAAGATGGATCGGTTGGTGAAATTACGGACGAGATCTATTTAAAAGGTCTTGGCAGTGTGGCAGAACGTAATTTCCGTCCCCATGTAAACTGCGTCAAGATGTCCAGAGATAACAAATATCTGCTGGCTGCAGATATCGGAATGGATCAGGTCAATGTATATCGTCTGGATCATTTCAGTGGTAAGTTACGGTTAGTGGATGTCATTCACAGCGAGATTGAGTCTGCACCGAGACATCTGAAGTTCTCTGAGAGCGGTCGTTACCTGTATGTGGTACATGAAATTAAAAATTATATTGATGTATATCGTTATGAGGAAGTGAACGGAAACCCTGAATTTGAAAAGATTCAGAATATCTCTACCTTAAATGAAAAGTTTACGGCAAACTCTGCAGCCAGTGCGTTGAATTTCTCTGAAGATATGGAGTACATGATCAGTTCCAACGCAGGAGACAACAGTGTCATTTTGTACAAGCGTGACAGAGAAACAGGACTTCTGACGAAGATCTTCTGTCTGCCCATCAGTGGTGAGTATCCCAAAGAGGCAGCAATTTTCCCGGATAACAGACATCTGGTATCCCTGAACCATGAGAGTGACACCATGACTTTCTTCACTATTAATATGGAAAAGAAAATTATTGTGATGAACGGTAAGGAGATTCCGGTTCATAAACCGAACTGTGTCATCTTTTACCGACTGCCGGAATAAGCAAAAGAAAGAGAGAACCACATGGCTGGATCGAATTACGGAACTTTATTTCAGATTTCTACCTGGGGAGAATCCCATGGAAAGGCACTGGGTGTTGTAGTGGATGGATGCCCGGCGGGGCTTCCTCTGGAAGAAAGGGACATTCAGAAATATCTGGACAGGCGCAAGCCCGGACAAAGCAAGATTTCCACTCCCCGGAAGGAAGCGGATCAAGTGGAAATCCTCTCGGGTGTTTTTGATGGAAAGACAACGGGAACACCTATTTCCATGCTGGTGCCCAATACTTCCCAGCAGTCCAGGGACTATAGTGAAATTGCATCTTACTATCGTCCGGGACATGCAGATTATACCTTTGATCAGAAATATGGTTTTCGGGATTACCGGGGTGGTGGAAGATCTTCTGGCCGTGAGACCATCGGCAGGGTTGCGGGCGGAGCTATTGCTGCTAAAATTTTGGAAAACCTGGGTGTGAAGGTGATGGCTTATACAAAGTCAATCGGTAACATTGAAATAGATGAATCCCGATTTGACAGTCAGGCGATTCTGGAAACACCTACAGCAATGCCGGATAGAGAAGCCTCTGCCAGAGCAGAGAGTTATCTTGCGCAGTGTATGGAAAACAGAGATTCTGCCGGCGGAGTGATTGAATGTCAGATCCAGGGGCTTCCGGCAGGAATCGGTGATCCGGTATTTGAAAAACTGGATGCAAATCTTGCCAAAGCAGTGATGTCAATCGGAGCGGTGAAAGCATTCGAAATAGGAGATGGAGTGCAGGCAGCCAGAGCCACCGGCTCCCAGAATAATGATGCTTTTTGTATGGACGGTGGCCGGGTGACAAAAAAGACGAATCATGCCGGTGGAGTGCTGGGAGGAATCAGTGACGGAAGTACCGTGGTATTTCGTGCATATATAAAACCTACTCCTTCCATTTTTCAGAAACAGGAAACAGTGAACCGCGACGGAGAGGAGATTGAAATTGCTATCAAAGGAAGACATGATCCTGTCATCGTTCCCAGAGCGGTGGTTGTGGTAGAGGCAATGGCTGCATTAACGGTATTGGATGCCATGATGGCAAATCTAAGTGCACGGATGGATTACCTGGAATCTTTTTACAAAAGATAACTATCAACCAAGGATGAAATGATGAATCGTACTTTTAAGGAAAGGGTCGCGGCGAGATTTGCCAGGCTTGTGAGAAAACATAAGTGGACATTGCCGTTTTGCTATGTGGCAATGGCAGTGGTTTTTGCCTGTTATGACACAGGCTGCCATTTTGGAAATAATTGTAAACGATATATCAGTATTTTGGCGGTAGCGGTTATTTTTGTATCCACCAGTTCCTTTGCGTCTCCTACACTTTTAAGCTATGGTGAGGAAAACAGTCTGGCACAGAATATGGATGCAATGCCTGATCCGGGGGATTCAGACATTACCTTTGCAGCGGATCATGAAAATAATTCCTGTGAAAATCAGGAACAGAATGGAGAAATCCAGGAGGATGAGAAGGGGCTGGATGGCTATGATAACGAAGCGTTGGAACGTGTAGATCTGGTAGATACTTACTCTCTGGAGGATATTCTTGCAGAGGGAAATACCTATACAGTAGCAGCTTCTTCCCCAGAGACTGATGAGCAAACGGTTTTTGATAAAAATGACTGGAAACTTCTTTTAGTCAACAAACAACATCCCATTCCGGAAGGATATACCTTTACGTTAGGAAAAATTACCGGAAATATGCAATGTGATGAACGAATTATTCCGGAACTTTTGGCCATGCTTCAGGCAGCCAAGTCAGATGGGGTAAATCTGGTCATCTGCTCTCCCTATCGTGATCTGAGCCGGCAGGAGATGTTATTTAACCGGAAAATTGATGCTTATATGGCCAAAGGAATGTCTTATATGGAAGCATATAAGACTGCTTCCCAGGCAGTAACGGTTCCGGGAGCAAGTGAGCACCAGATCGGTTTGGCGTTAGATATCGTGTGTGACAGCTATTATTCTCTCAATGAAGGTTTTGGGGATACTTCGGCTGGCAAGTGGCTGGCAGAGCATAGCTGCGAGTACGGTTTTATTCTCCGATACCCTTTAGGAAAAGAATATATCACCAGCATAGAATATGAACCCTGGCATTTCCGCTATGTGGGAAAAGAAGCAGCCACAGAAATTACGGAAAAGGGAATTACATTAGAAGAATTTATAGAAGGGCTATAATTATATGTATAAAGTTTTAAAAACAGAAGGTCGTGCAAAGCGGGGAGAACTGGTAACGGTACATGGAACTGTACAGACACCGGTATTCATGAATGTGGGAACCGTTGCTGCAATCAAAGGAGCAGTTGCAGCAGATGATCTGGAAAAGATCGGCACACAGATTGAATTGTCCAACACTTACCATCTCCATGTGCGCACCGGAGATGAACTGATTAAAAAAATGGGCGGACTTCACACCTTTATGAACTGGCATAAACCGATTCTCACCGATTCCGGCGGATTCCAGGTGTTTTCCCTGGCATCCCTGCGCAAGATTAAGGAAGAAGGCGTGTTTTTTCAGTCCCACATTGACGGAAGGAAGATTTTCATGGGGCCGGAGCAGAGCATGCAGATTCAATCCAACTTAGGATCCACTATCGCCATGGCGTTCGATGAGTGTCCCTCCTCCAGAGCAGACAGAAGCTATGTGCAGAATTCTGTAGATCGTACTACCAGATGGCTGGCTCGTTGCAAAACGGAAATGAACCGGTTAAACAGTCTGGAAGACACTGTCAATAAACAGCAGATGCTTTTTGGAATCAATCAGGGTGCCGTATTTGAAGATATTCGAATCGATCATGCAAAGCGAATTGCTGAGATGGACTTAGATGGTTATGCAGTTGGCGGACTGGCGGTGGGAGAAACCCATGAGGAAATGTACCACGTGCTGGAGGAAACCGTTCCTTATCTGCCACAGGATAAGCCCACCTATCTGATGGGTGTGGGAACACCTGCCAATATTTTGGAAGGTGTGGAACGAGGAATTGATTTCTTCGACTGTGTATACCCGACCAGAAACGGCCGCCATGGTCATTTGTATACCAATCATGGTAAAATCAATCTGTTTAACGCGAAATATGAAATGGACAGCCGTCCTATAGAAGAGGGGTGTGGATGTCCGGTTTGTTCCCAGGGATATAGCAGGGCTTATATCCGCCATCTGCTGAAAGCAAAAGAAATGCTGGGCATGCGGTTCTGTGTATTGCATAATTTGTATTTTTATAACACGATGATGACGGAAATCAGAGATGCCCTGGATGCGGGAAATTTTGCGGCATACAAGAAAAACAAGCTGGAAAATATGATGTCCACTCAACAATAAACTGCTTGCGTAATTGATGGGTATTGTGTATGATATTCCTTGTATGAATATTTCGTACAAATGATTTTGATATTTTATTGAATAAAATTTAGGAGGAAATATGATGGGAATCTTATTGACAGGTGAAGGGTCAGCATTAAGTGGAGGAGTTGTTCTTATCATTTATGTTGTAATTATTGGTCTGTTTTTCTGGCTGATGATGCGCCCTCAGAAAAAGGAACAGAAAAAAATCGCAGCAATGCTTGCAGCCCTGGAAATTGGAGATTACGTACTGACAAACAGTGGTTTCTACGGAACAGTGATTGATATCACAGATGATACTGTGATTGTAGAATTCGGAAGTAACAAAAACTGCCGTATTCCGATGCAGAAATCAGCTATTGCACAGGTAGAAAAAGCCGGTGAATAAACGCTGTATGTAGTACACAGGAAGCGCCGCGCCATGCGGCGCTTTTGTTTCATTATTTTTTGTTTCAATGTTAGGAAAGTATTTGAGGAAAAGCGTATGAAATGTAGAATTACAGTCATTAAAGGGGACGGAATCGGTCCCGAAATCGTCACAGAGGCAGAAAAAGTTCTGAATAAAGTAGCGGAGAAATTCGGACATGAAATGGAATATACCGATATTCTCATGGGAGGTGCATCCATTGATGCCTGCGGAGTGCCTTTAACAGACGAGGCGATTGCCACAGCAAAAGCGGCAGATGCGGTGTTGATGGGCTCCATCGGAGGAAATACCTCCACCTCTCCCTGGTACAAACTTCCTCCCAATTTAAGACCGGAGGCAGGACTTCTGAAAATCCGTAAGGAGTTAAATCTCTTTGCCAATCTGCGTCCCGCTTATCTCTATGAGGAACTGGCTGGTGCCTGCCCTCTGAAAGAGGAAATCAGTGCCAAAGGCTTTGATATGCTGATTATGAGAGAACTGACCGGTGGCTTGTATTTTGGCGAGCGCAGGACTTACGAGGATAACGGTGTAACCAAAGCCGTGGATACCCTTACATACAGTGAGCCGGAAATCCGGCGGATTGCCATCAAGGGCTTTGAGGTTGCCAGAAAGAGAAAGAAGAAAGTGACCAGCGTGGATAAGGCCAACGTACTTGACTCCTCCAGACTTTGGAGAAAAGTAGTGGAAGATGTGGCGAAAGATTATCCCGATGTTACCTTAGAGCACATGCTGGTGGACAACTGCGCCATGCAGCTTGTGAAAGACCCGGCACAGTTTGATGTAATTCTTACAGAGAATATGTTTGGCGATATTTTATCCGATGAGGCGAGCATGGTGACCGGTTCCATCGGTATGCTGTCCTCTGCCTCCTTAAATGACACCAGGTTTGGTTTGTATGAGCCAAGTCATGGGTCTGCACCGGATATTGCAGGAATGGACATTGCCAATCCTATTGCAACAATTTTAAGTGCTGCCATGATGCTGCGTTACTCCTTTGACTTAGACAAGGAGGCAGATGCGGTTGAGGCTGCCGTAAAACAGGTATTAACAGAAAATTATCGTACCGTTGACATTATGTCTGAGGGCTGCCAGAAAGTGGGCTGCTCCCAGATGGGTACTTTAATCGCAGACAGAATCTAACAAAATCCAGCAGGAGGAACAATCCATGAGAAGTGATAATGTAAAAGTAGGTGCACAGCAGGCACCCCATAGAAGTCTTTTTAACGCACTGGGTTTCACTGAGGAGGAGATGAAAAAGCCCCTCATCGGTATCGTAAGCTCTTATAATGAAATCGTACCCGGTCACATGAACCTGGATAAAATTGTGAATGCCGTAAAATTAGGCGTGGCAGAGGCTGGCGGTGTGCCGGTGGTATTTCCGGCAATCGCAGTCTGTGATGGTATTGCCATGGGCCATATCGGCATGAAATACTCCCTGGTTACCAGAGATCTGATTGCAGATTCCACGGAGTGTATGGCGATGGCACACCAGTTTGATGCCCTGGTTATGGTGCCCAACTGTGATAAGAATGTGCCCGGACTTCTGATGGCGGCAGCCAGAATCAATGTTCCCACCGTATTTGTATCCGGTGGCCCCATGCTTGCCGGTCATGTGAAGGGACAGAAACGCAGCCTTTCTTCCATGTTTGAGGCAGTGGGAACCCACGCGGCAGGAGGAATGACCGATGCGGAGTTAAAGGAATTCGAGGAAAAGGTCTGCCCTACTTGTGGTTCCTGCTCCGGTATGTATACCGCAAACTCCATGAACTGTCTCACAGAGGCACTGGGAATGGGACTTCGGGGAAACGGCACGATCCCCGCTGTTTATTCTGATAGAATCCGTCTGGCAAAACATGCCGGAATGGCAGTCATGGAACTGTTAAAGAAAGATATCCGTCCCCGTGACATTATGACCAAGGACGCTATTTTAAATGCACTTACCGTAGATATGGCACTGGGCTGCTCCACCAACTCCATGCTCCATCTGCCGGCAATTGCCCATGAGGTTGGCTTTGACTTTGATATTTCCTTTGCCAACGAAATCAGTGAGAAAACCCCTAACGTATGTCATCTGGCACCTGCAGGTCCTACCTACATGGAGGACTTAAACGAGGCGGGCGGTGTCTATGCAGTGATGAAGGAACTGGCAGACATCGGACTGCTCCATACCGACTGCATGACTGTAACCGGTCAGACTATTGGCGAGAATATTAAAGATGCGGTGAACAAGAACCCTGAGGTTATCCGTCCTGTTGACAACCCTTACAGCAAAAACGGCGGTCTTGCCGTATTAAAGGGAAATCTGGCACCGGACGGCAGTGTGGTGAAACGTTCTGCAGTCGTACCGGAAATGATGGTACATGAAGGCCCTGCAAGAGTCTTTGAATGTGAGGAAGATGCCATTGCAGCCATTAAAGGCGGCAAGATTGTGGCAGGCGATGTGGTTGTGATTCGTTATGAAGGCCCTAAAGGCGGCCCTGGTATGCGCGAGATGTTAAATCCCACCTCCGCCATTGCCGGCATGGGACTGGGCTCCAGTGTGGCACTGATTACCGACGGACGTTTTTCCGGTGCATCCCGTGGCGCCTCCATCGGACACGTATCTCCTGAGGCTGCAGTGGGAGGCCCCATTGCCCTGGTAGAGGAGGGTGATATCATCGCCATCGACATTCCCAATATGACACTGAACGTGAAAGTAAGTGATGAGGAATTAGCAGCCCGTAAGGCAAAATGGCAGCCAAAGGAACCGAAAGTTACCACCGGTTATCTGGCAAGATACAGAGAGATGGTTACCAGCGGAAACAGAGGAGCTGTATTGGAGATGCCCAAGCATCAGTAGGAAGATAAAGGAGCAGAAAACATGTTACTGACAGGAGCAGAAATCGTAGTAGAATGTCTGAAAGAACAGGGCGTAGATACCGTATTCGGTTATCCCGGCGGTACGATTTTAAATGTTTATGATGCCCTCTATAAACATCCCGAAATTTTTCATGTGCTCACCAGCCACGAGCAGGGTGCAGCACATGCGGCAGACGGATATGCCAGAGCCACCGGAAAAGTCGGTGTCTGTATGGCAACCTCCGGTCCCGGAGCCACCAACCTGGTTACCGGTATCGCCACAGCTTACATGGATTCCGTACCCATGGTGGCAATTACGGCAAATGTAAACCTTCCGGCACTGGGAAAGGATTCCTTCCAGGAGGTGGATATTGCCGGTGTGACCATGCCTATTACCAAGCATGGCTATATTGTCAAGGATATTTCCATTCTGGCAGATACCATCCGGAAAGCCTTCCAGATTGCCCGTTCCGGCAGACCGGGACCGGTGCTGGTAGATATCACCAAGGATGTAACCGCAAACAAATATGAATACACCCCGGTAAAACCCGCAGAGGTGAAATTGCCGGAGAAGTATACCCAGGAGGATTTGGAGGCTGCCGCTGAACTGATTAGGGCATCCAAAAAGCCTTTCATTTACTTAGGCGGTGGAGCAGTGATTTCCAGTGCCAGTGAACAGGTAAGGGAACTGGTGGATAAAATCCAGGCACCTCTTTGTGATACTTTGATGGCGAAAGGTGCCTTTGACGGAACTGATCTTCGCTATACCGGCATGATTGGCATGCACGGAACCAAGGCATCCAACCTGGGAGTCAGCGAATGTGACCTGCTTATTGCCTTAGGTGCCAGATTCTCTGACCGTGTAGTGGGAAATCCTAAGAAATTCGCGGAACATGCCAAGATTCTCCACATTGATATTGATGCGGCAGAAATCAACAAGAACATCCACACGGATGTTTCCGTTGTAGGCGATTTGAAGGATATCCTCACCAAGTTAAACGCCATGCTCCCGGAGATGAACCATGATGAATGGCTCCAGGAGATTTATGCATTGAAAGAGAAATATCCCTTAGACTATAACCGTGATGTTTTATCCTGCCCTTATGTAATGGAGGAGTTATACCGCATCACTGAGGGTAAAGCCGTGATTTCCACCGATGTGGGACAGCACCAGATGTGGGCAGCGCAGTATTACAAATATACCAAACCCCGCACCTTCCTTTCCTCCGGTGGACTGGGTACTATGGGCTATGGTCTTGGTGCCTGCATCGGCGCAAAGATGGGTGTACCGGAGAAAATCTGTGTGAACATCGCCGGTGACGGCTGCTTCCGTATGAACATGAATGAACTGGCAACTGCCAGCCGTTACAATATCCCCATCATCCAGATTGTCATTAACAACCATGTACTTGGCATGGTGCGTCAATGGCAGACCTTATTTTATGATCATCGTTATTCCCAGACCGTTCTGGATGATAAGGTAGATTTCTGCAAGACTGCAGAGGGACTTGGCTGCACCGCCATCAAGGTGACCAAGAAAGAGGAAGTGGCTCCTGCCATCGAGAAGGCCATCGCATTGAAAGCCCCGGTATTGATTGAGGTTGTGATTGATCCGGATGACAAGGTATTCCCCATGGTTCCCGCAGGCGCACCTATTTCCGAAGTATTTGACGAGAAGGATTTAAAAGAGAAACAGTAATGGAGCAGAAACAGCAGCTTAATCAAAAAAGAAAAAGCAGATGCAGGAGAGTCGTTCCTGTGTTGTTGGTTCTCTTTTCCCTGCTGGTGGCTGGCTATCTGGCAATCGGATTTTATTATCTGGATGGCTTTGCCTTTGGAACCTGGGTCAATGGTTTATATTGCACAGGTAAATCCGTGGAAGTCATGAGTGAAGAACTTCTGAATCAGTATGATGATTCAGAAGTTCTTGTCATACTTTATAAAGAAGGGGAAAAGGTACAGGAAAGCCTGCCACTGGGAGATGAGGTGGTGCAGGCTGATTTTACCGCACCTCTTCACGTGTTACTGGCGAAACAGAACCCCTTATTATGGGGAGAAAATCTGTTTTCTGTGGGAAATCAGGGACGCAGCCGTACAATGACTCCTCAGCTTACTGTGAACCTGGAAATGCTGGCAGATGCTTTTGCACAGCTGCCGGAAGTACAGCTGGAGCAGACAACCGGCCACGGTCTTTCCATGGAAAAGACAGAAGAGGGCTACCGGCTGGTGGACACCATGACCCAGGTTTTAGATACGGAAAAGGCTTGTGAACATATTAAACAGGGACTGCGTGAGGGACAAAAAGAGATTGACTTGACGGAAACCGATGCCTACAGCGATCTGACGGAAACGGAGGAAACCGAAAGCCTGCGACGGCTGTGGGACAAAGTGGATGCCTTTCAGAACAGTTGTGGCATTGTCTATGACATGGGAGACGCCCGGATTCCACTGGATGCCTCCGTGGTCTGCGACTGGATTCTCACGGATGAGGCAGGAAACATTCTTCTGGATGAAAATGGAAACATCCAGGAAAATCCAGAGGGAATTCCGGCGTTTATCAATCAGCTGGCAGACAGCTATGATACCTACGGGGTGGAGCGCCCTTTTCAGACCACCAGGGGCGATATCGTGATGGTAAAGGGTGACACCTATGGTACAAAGATTGACAGAGAGGCAGAAATTAGTTATCTGACGGATGCTTTTGCCCGGAAACTTTCAGAAGTACATACGCCTGCTTATTCCCATGAGGCGCTCTACCGGGGAAAAGATGATATTGGAAATACATATATTGAAGTGGATATGACCAATCAGACCTTGTATTATTATGTGGAAGGAGAGCTTTTCATTGAAACCCCGATTGTCACCGGCAATATGATGAGAAATATGGGAACGCCGGCGGCAGTCTGTTATGTTTACAACAAACAGCGAAACCGTACCCTGCGAGGACCTAATTATGCATCCTTTGTGAATTACTGGGTGCCGGTGAAGGGAAACATCGGAATCCATGACGCCTCGTGGAGGAAAGAGTACGGAGGGGAAATTTACAAAACGAAAGGTTCCCATGGCTGTATCAACACACCTAAGGAAGCAATGTCTCAGATATATGAAAAGGTAGAGGTGGGAACACCGGTGATACTATTCTATTAAATTTTTTTGCTAAAAATTTAACGATGCAGTTGACTAAAGTAATGCGTTAAAGTACAATGGAAGTTAAGCAATATTATTATTGTATACATGAATAAGGAGGAATGAATCGTGTCCAGAGTTTACAATTTTTCCGCAGGTCCTGCAGTACTGCCGGAAGAAGTATTAAAAGAAGCAGCCGATGAAATGTTAGATTATGAGGGCAGTGGCATGTCCGTTATGGAGATGAGCCATCGATCTAAAGTTTATGATAACATTATCAAGACGGCAGAAGCTGACTTGAGAGAGATCATGAATATTCCTGATAACTATAAAGTCCTGTTCTTGCAGGGTGGGGCGAGTCAGCAGTTTGCAATGATTCCCATGAATCTGATGAAGAACAGAAAAGCAGGCTACATTGTAACCGGCCAGTGGGCGAAGAAAGCATATCAGGAAGCCAAGATTTACGGAGAGGCTATTGAACTTGCATCCTCTGCAGACAAGACTTTCTCTTATATTCCGGATTGCTCCGACCTGGATATTCCGGATGATCTGGATTATGTTTATATCTGTGAAAACAACACCATTTACGGAACCAAATACAAAAAACTGCCCAATACCAAAGGGAAAACTCTGGTGGCGGATGTTTCCTCCTGTTTCTTATCTGAGCCTGTAGATGTGACCAAATACGGCGTGATTTATGGCGGTGTCCAGAAGAATATCGGCCCCGCAGGTGTGGTTATCGTGATTATCCGTGAGGATTTAATTACCGAGGATACCCTGCCCGGCACACCTACCATGCTGAAATATAAGATCCATGCAGACAACGATTCCTTATACAATACCCCGCCTGCTTACGGCATTTATATCTGTGGCAAGGTATTTAAGTGGATTAAGAAAATGGGTGGACTCCAGGCTATGAAGGAGCGCAATGAGAAGAAAGCCAAGATTCTCTATGATTACCTGGATGAGAGCAAGCTGTTCAAAGGAACCGTTGTTCCCGAAGACCGTTCCCTGATGAATGTTCCCTTCGTAACCGGAAATGAAGAACTGGATGCGAAATTTGTCAAAGAGGCTGCTGCAGCTGGATTTGTAAACTTAAAAGGCCACAGAACCGTCGGCGGTATGAGAGCAAGCATCTACAACGCAATGCCTATCGAAGGTGTTGAAAAACTGGTTGAGTTTATGAGAAACTTTGAAAAGGAGAATGCGTAAGATGTTTAAATATAACTGCTTAAATCCCATTTCTGCAGTTGGTCTGGAGAACTTCACTGCAGATTATGAAAAGACCGAGGATGTGAACGAAGCAGATGGTATTCTGGTGCGCAGTGCCTCCATGCATGAGATGGAACTGCCGGAGAATCTGTTAGCCATTGCAAGAGCCGGAGCCGGTGTGAACAATATTCCTCTGGATGCTTGTGCCCAGAAGGGTATCGTGGTATTTAATACCCCCGGAGCTAACGCAAACGGTGTAAAAGAACTGGTAATTGCTGGTATGCTTTTGGCCTCCCGTGATGTGGTTGGCGGTATCGAATGGGTAAAGGAAAATAAAGAGGATGCCAACATTGCAAAGACCGCTGAGAAAGCGAAGAAGAACTTCGCCGGAACCGAAATCCAGGGCAAAAAACTGGGTATCATCGGTCTGGGGGCTATTGGTGTCAAAGTTGCCAATGTAGCAAGACACATGGGCATGGAAGTATACGGCTATGATCCCTATGTATCCGTAGATGCTGCATGGAATTTAAGCCGAGATGTCAAACATGTATTAAATGTAGAAGAAATTTTTGAGACCTGTGATATTATTACCATCCATGTACCTCTGATGGATTCAACCAAGGGCATGATTAACGCGGATGCCATTGCAAAGATGAAAGACGGCGTAATTCTGTTAAACTTTGCAAGAGATTTACTGGTAGACGAGAAGGCTGTTCTTGATGCGATTAAGGCTGGAAAGGTACGCAAATATGTATCGGATTTCCCCAATCCCACCACAGCAGGACAGGAGGGCGTGATTGTCATTCCTCATCTGGGTGCCTCCACCGAGGAATCTGAGGATAACTGTGCAAAGATGGCAGTCAAAGAACTGATGAACTACCTGGAAAATGGTAATATTGTAAACTCTGTCAACTATCCTAACTGCGATATGGGTATCTGCAGCCAGACAGGACGTGTGGCAATTTTCCACAAAAACGTTACCAACATGATTTCCCAGTTTACTACCGTTTTGGGTAACAAGGGTATCAACATCACCGATATGACCAACAAATCCAAAGGGGAATATGCTTACACCATGTTTGACTTGGAGAGCGCTGTATCTGCTGACATCGTGGAGCAGTTAGCTGCCATTGAAGGTGTATTCCGCGTAAGAGTGGTAAAATAAAAATAGCTGAATCAGATTATTTACATAAGAAAACCTCCGGCGTCTCATGACTCCGGAGGTTTTTTAATGGGTGCGCCACACAGCGCACCCACATAAAATGTAAGATTTTAATTTCAATTAGTGATGGAACAGACGGATGCCGGTAAAGCACATGGCAATGCCGTATTTATTGCAGGTTTCGATAACATTGTCATCGCGGATGGAGCCGCCGGGCTGTGCGATATATTTTACACCACTTCTGTGGGCACGCTCAATGTTGTCGCCGAAGGGGAAGAAAGCATCGGAGCCTAATGCCACATCGGTGAGAGTGTCCAACCAGGCACGTTTTTCTTCCTTTGTGAAAACAGGAGGTTTTTCCTTAAAGGTCTTTTCCCATTCTCCATCTGCCAGCACATCCATGTAATCTTCACTGATATAGACATCAATGGCATTATCGCGGTCTGCACGTTTGATGTTATCCAGGAAAGGAAGATTTAATACCTGAGGAGCCTGGCGCAGATACCAGTTGTCAGCCTTGTTTCCTGCAAGTCTTGTGCAGTGGATACGGGACTGCTGTCCGGCACCGATACCGATGGCCTGACCGCCTTTTACATAACAGACAGAATTGGACTGGGTATATTTCAGGGTAATCAGAGAAATAATCAGATCAATTTTAGCGGACTCGGGAATCTCCTTATTTTCTGTTACCAGATTGGATAGTAATTCATCGTTGATGTGAAGTTCGTTCCGTCCCTGCTCAAAGGTGATGCCGTATACCTGTTTCCGCTCTAGGGGAGAGGGTACATAGGTGGCATCAATTTCGATGACATTGTAGTTACCGTTTTTCTTGCCTTTTAAGATTTCCAAAGCCTCAGGCTCGTAACCGGGAGCAATGACACCGTCAGAAACTTCCCGTTTAATAATTTTGGCGGTAGCCACATCACAGACATCAGACAGGGCGATGAAATCACCGAAGGAGGACATGCGGTCTGCGCCACGGGCTCTTGCATAAGCGTTTGCCAGGGGAGTAAATTCCATATCCAGATCATCTACCCAGTAAATTTTGCGTTCCACCTCGGAAAGAGGAAGTCCTACGGCTGCACCTGCAGGGGAAACATGTTTAAAGGAAGTAGCGGCGGCAAGACCGGTGGCTTTTTTTAACTCACTGACTAACTGCCAGCCGTTAAAAGCGTCGAGAAAATTAATATAGCCGGGTCTTCCGCATAATACTTTAATGGGAAGTTCAGAACCGTCCTCCATGTAGATGCGGGAAGGTTTCTGATTGGGGTTACAACCGTACTTTAAAGCGAATTCGTTCATAATCATCCTCATTTCTGCGCATTGGCTGCGCGGTAAAAGTTATTTGTTTTTGTTGATGATGCGGGATTCGTATTTGCCGGTTTCAATGTCGATGTACCGGACAAAGAGAGAAACTTTGTTGTCCTCGTTTAAGCTGTTCCAGACCAGATCGGTGAAGGTGTCGATATCACCATCGAGATTTACTAAAGTGGGTTCCCCTTCGAAACTGGGAAGTGGATTGCCGTCACCCATGTAGGTGTGAATGAAATGTGCTTCGCCTGCTGCCGGATTCTCATAGGCAAAGGTGTAGCGGTTGCAGGAGGAGGGGTCTCCGTTATTGCTCTTTAAAATGGACATTGCATAGTTGTACTTGCCGTTCTCAATGTGCATAATACCCGAAATACGAGGGGTGTAGTTGGGGGCATCCGGCTCAAACTCACGGGTACGGAGTGCCTGCTCAAAAGTCTGCTGCTTGTCCATCAGTTCATAGATGGTGTCTGTCTGGTCACCATTGGTAACGATGGTCTTGTTGCCAAGAACCCGGACCGGTGCATAGATAATCAGAGATGGGTCACTTAATTTAGAAGGGTCAAACGCCTGGGTACGGATACCTTCGCCGTCCTCTACAAAGACGCGGTTGCGGCTGTTTTCGCTGCGACCCATGATGAAATAAGCGGTAACGGCATATCTGCCATCAGCGGATTTTCCGATAACAATGCCTCTTCCCGGATAGGAAGTACCGGATAATTCCTGTGCAAGTGAAACTGCTTTCATGAAATGTGCTCCTCCTTGGAAATCTTTTATCAATAATTACCATTTCATATTCTATCATGCGAGTTTTCTTTTTACAATGTGGAAAAATAGAATCATCTTTGGTATACTAAAAGAAGTCTTTGAAAAATAAGTTGGAAACATATAAGGGGATTTATATAGATGATAAAAAGAAAATTACCGATTCTTCTGACGGCAGTGATTCTTTCCTGCAGTCTTTTTCATTGTACGGTTCTGGCGGCTCCCGGAGAGGAAGAGAGCGCGAGTACAGAGGTAAGTGCTGTACCGCCTGCAGTGGAGGCGGAGAGCGCGATTCTCATGGATGCCGATACGGGCGTTATCTTATATGAAAAAAATATTCATACCAGACAATATCCTGCTTCTATTACAAAAATCATGACTGCCCTGTTGGCACAGGAAAATTGTGATATGGACGAGGTGATCACTTTTTCTCATACGGCAGTTTACACGGTGGAACGGGGGAGTTCCAATATTGGAATTGATGAAAATGAAACATTGACCATGGAAGATGCTTTATATGCACTTTTGCTTGCCTCAGCAAACGAGGTGGCAAACGGTATTGCAGAGCATATATCCGGGAGTGTGGATGCCTTTGCAGATCTGATGAATGAAAGGGCAAAGGAACTGGGCTGCGAGGATACCCATTTTATCAATCCGCATGGTTTACCGAATGACAATCATTATACCAGTGCCTATGATATGGCATTGATTGCCAGGGCCTTTTTCTCCTATGAGAATCTAAGTACGATTTCCGGGACAGCGTTTTACCATATCAATGCCACAGCTACCCAGCCGGATGAGATTGATCTTGGAAATCACAACAAAATGCTGCCGGGAACCAACCGGGGTTCCAAATATTATTATGAGGGGCTGGTGGGAGGAAAAACCGGCTATACCGATATAGCGAGACAGACTCTGGTGACTTGCGCAGAGCGGGACGGTGTGCGTCTGATCTGTGTGGTAATGAAGGATGAGTCTCCCAGCCAGTATAAAGATTCTGCCGTATTGTATGATTATGGTTTTGCTAATTACCGTAAGATTTCAGCATGGGATGTGACTGACGGACAGAAATTGATAGACGAAGCATGTCAAATAGCGCAAAATAACACAGGGTTACAATATCAGGTGATAGAAGATCCCTCTGAAGAGGAAACTCCTCTCCTTATTAAAAAAACTTCCCAACCGGCTGAATTAACCTACACTTCTACTTTTGATGAGGAAAGTTCCCAGGTGATTTTTTCATTTGTGGATGACACCCAGACTGTCGGAAGTGTGGTGGTGCCTGTCTATGAAATTCAACAGATGCCGGACAATCAGCAGACTTTGGTTGATGAGGGAGATCAGGATGTGATTTCTGATCAAATCCAGGCAGCGGATTCACATCGGAAAAATCAAGGGGCGAAAAATGTTTTCCTCGGGATTATGAAGGTTTTGCTGGTAATTGTGATTGCGGTGGCAGTAGTATTTGTTATTTTTGCTTTTATAATCCGAAAGAAACTGGAAGCAGAGAGAGAACGGGCAAGAAGGCGAAGGGAACTGATGGAACGCCGGCGCAGACGGCAGGAACGGGAACTTGCTGATATAGAAAAAACTGACAGAGAAGACGAGGACGAATGATGGGGTATCAATGCCTGTGTGGACAGGAGGTTTCCAAGAAGGATCTGAAAGCGGAATTTAAAACAGCCAGATATCTGGTGGAAGTGAGATTGGGGGAACGGCATTTCTTTTATCGAAACCTGTTTCGTATCCGGTATATCGCCTATGACCAGATTGATAATCTGTATCTTCGGATGGAACATGGGGAATGTGGAGAGTTTCTCCTGATGGAGCATTATATCCAGCTGCGGGACAAAACAGGCAGGGAGTATCAGCTCCGCATGGAACGCCCGGAATGTGCCAGAGAGGTACTGGAATATATCAAGAAAAATCATCCGGGGATAAAAAATGAAGTACCCGGCAGGGAAAAAGAAAAGAAAAGAAAGGGAAAGCAAAGGATGGCAAAGGAAATTCTGGCAGTCATTGACATGCAAAATGATTTTATTGACGGAGCATTGGGGACAAAAGAGGCGCAGGCAATCGTGGGAAAAGTGGCAGAGGTGATCAAAGATTTTGATGGAGAAGTGATGTATACAAGAGATACGCATTCTGACAATTATCTGGACACCCAGGAGGGAAAGAAATTACCGGTACCTCACTGTATTCAAGGAACGGAAGGGTGGGAAATCTGTGATACCCTCAAGGCATTACAGACGGAAACCACAAAGATTATTGATAAACCGGTGTTTGGCTCCGTGGAGCTGGCGCAGTATCTGTCAAAAATACCGGATTTAACCAGTGTGACGCTGGTAGGACTCTGTACGGATATCTGCGTTATTTCCAATGCCATGGTGATCCGGGCGTTTCTGCCGGAGGTGGAGGTGCGGGTGTTGGCCGATGCCTGTGCAGGAGTTACCCCGGAAAGCCACAAAAACGCGTTGGATGCCATGAAGATGTGTCAGGTCACCGTAGAGTAAAAAGAAAGGAAACGTACGATGGAGGCAGTTGTTTATGATGGAGCCGTCGCAAAGTATGTGACGGATTATCCGAAGCCGGAATGCAAGCCCGGCTACAGTCTCATTAAAATCAAACTGGCCGCGGTGTGCAATACGGATAAGGAAGTGCGTGCCGGATACAAACCGGATTTCCGGGGAGTGATGGGACACGAATTTGTAGGTGTGGTGGAAGATTCCGATGATAAAAGCTGGATTGGAAAACGTGTGGTGGGGGAGTTAAACGAACCCTGCGGGCACTGCATATATTGTAAAACCATGCGCCCCACCCACTGCATCAACCGGAAAGTGATCGGTTTAAATGAAAAGGATGGCTGCTTTGCTCCCTATATGACACTGGCGACCACCCTGTTACATGAGATTCCGGATGATTTGCCGGACGAGCAGGCAATCTTTACGGAACCGTTGGCTGCAGCCATTGAACTCACCACCCAGGCACAGCTTGATGTGTCCAAAAATGTGGCAGTGCTGGGAGATGGCAGGCTTTCCTTAATGATTACCGAAGTGTTGTCTTTGTATGGAATGGACATTACTGTGATCGGACACCACCCCGAGAAGCTGGAGCTGTTTAAGCCCTATGCAAAGACCACTCTGGCAGGAGAGCCTCAAGGGTATGAATATGTGGTGGAGGCTACAGGAGTACCTGCGGGTATGAAAGATGCTTTGGAACTGGTGCGGAAACGGGGGACTATCTTTATGAAGAGTACCTATGCCGGAGATGCCCGGATTAATTTAAGCAGTGTGGTAGTCAACGAAATTAAACTGGTGGGGAGCCGGTGCGGTCCCTTTGAACCGGCACTTCGATTGTTGGAGAGAAAGCTGATTCAGTTTCCGCCTGTTGAATTATTTTCTTTGCAGGATTTTCAAAAAGCCTTTTCCTGGCGGGGCTTTAAGGCAGGATTTAAAATAAATTCATGATTTTGCCATAACATTTTACAAACGGATAATTGCTTTTTGAAAGAAACTGTGATAGCATACTTTTGTTTTTAGTAACAGATTCGGGATGAGGAATCCCAGAGGAGGAAAATACAATGAAAAAGAAAGTTTTATCTGTTTTAATGGCTTCCGTTATGGCTTTTGCAATGACAGCCTGCGGTTCCAACGCACAGACAACCGGTACGACAACTGACAGTACCGAGAGTGTTGAAAGTACAACCGAAACCGAAGCAGAGACTACAGAGTCTGCTGCAGGCGACACCACAGAAGGTGCAGCCCTGAAAATCGCTATCGTATCCAGTCCTTCCGGCGTGGACGATGGTTCTTTCAACGAGGACAACTACAACGGTATCTTAAGCTTCATCGCTGAGAATCCGAACAGCACGGTTACTCCCGTCCGCGAGGAAACCGGTGACCCTGCAGCTGCTGTACAGGCCGTACAGGATATCGTAGCTGATTATGATGTCATCGTCTGCTGTGGTTTCCAGTTCTCCGGAATTACCACCGTTGCACAGGACAATCCGGATGTTGATTTTATTCTGGTAGATGAGTTCCCTACTGATGCAGATGGCAATGAGGCACAGGTAGATAACGTATACGCAATGAAATTTGCTGAGCAGGAAAGTGGATTTTTCGCAGGTATGGCTGCAGCACTTGAGACCAAGACCGGCAAGGTTGCTGTTGTAAACGGTATCGCATATCCTTCTAACGTAAACTATCAGTATGGTTTCATGAGCGGTGTTAATTATGTAAACGGCACCGAGGGAACCTCTGTAGAAGTTGTAGAGCTGCCTTCCTACGCAGGTACTGATGTAACCGGTGCGAATGTAGGCGGTAACTATGTAGGTAACTTCTCCGACCAGGCAACCGGTAAGGTTGTAGGAAATGCCCTGATTGAAGAAGGCTGTGATATTATCTTCGTAGCTGCCGGTAACTCCGGTAACGGTGTATTCACTGCAGCAAAAGAGGCATCCTCCGATGTAAAAGTAATCGGCTGTGATGTTGACCAGTACGATGACGGTGTAAACGGCGACAGCAATATCATTCTGACCTCCGGTCTGAAGGTAATGCACACAGCAGTTTACAACGAGTTAAACGCAATCGTTGATGGCTCCTTCAAGGGCATGAACGAAACGCTGACTGCACAGACCGATTCCACCGGTTTTGTAAGCGACCCTGACCGCTGCCAGTTATCCGAGGATACCATCAGCAAAATTCAGGATGCTTACGAGAAAGTGAAAGCAGGAGAGATTGTACCTGCTGCAAACTTTAACGGAATTACACCGGAAACCTTTACATGGTAGACTGTATTCTGATAAAATTAGGGTGTGTCTGGAACAAAAATGTTCCAGCACACCCTTTTTGTTCATTCTGTGAATGAACAAACGCTCCGCGGGGATGCGCAGCTCGCGGAAAAGTAGTTTATACTGCGCATACCGCTCGCGCGCGAAAAGAGCCGACGAGCGACTCTTTGTTCCCGAATGTGAAGAAAGGTAAAGAATAGTATGTCAGATTACATTGTAGAGATGAGGCACATTACCAAACGATTCCCAGGAATTGTGGCCAACGATGATGTGACAATCCAAATCAAAAAAGGCGAGATTTATGCGCTTCTGGGCGAAAACGGCGCCGGAAAATCCACGTTGATGAGTATGCTTTTTGGCATGTATGAGCCGGACGAGGGTGAAATCTATGTCCGGGGTGAAAAAGTAGCAATCACCTCCCCAAACCATGCGGCGAGTCTGAATATCGGTATGGTGCATCAGCATTTTAAATTGGTTCACAATTATACCGTGGCAGAAAATATCGTCATGGGTATGGAACCCATCAAAAAGGTACTGGGCTTTATTCCTACGGTGGATATGAAGAAAGCCAATCAGGAGGTAGAGGAGCTTTCCAAGCGTTATGGACTGGATATCAATCCCACCGATGTAATCGAGGACATCAATGTGTCCACCAGACAGCGTGTCGAGATTCTGAAAATGCTCTACCGTGAGGCGGAAATTTTGATTTTTGATGAACCTACCGCGGTATTGACACCCCAGGAAATTGAATTCCTGCTGGAAATCATCCGTCAGCTCAGAGAAAATGGAAAAACCATTATCCTCATCACCCATAAACTGGAAGAAATCAAGCAGGTGGCAGACCGCTGTGCCATTCTCTGCAAGGGAAAGCTTATTGATGTGCTGGATGTATCCCAGACGGACACCAAAACCATGGCCAATCTCATGGTGGGCCGTGAGGTCCAGTTTACCACGGAGAAAAAAGCCCCGGTATTCCGCAAGGAAGTACTGAAGGTAGAACATCTCACCGTGAAAAATAAAGACCATTTCCCTGTAGTAAAAGATGTCAGCTTTTCCATCCGGGGCGGCGAGGTATTCGCCATTGCCGGTGTGTCCGGAAACGGGCAGGTGGAGATTGCCGATGCCGTTGTGGGACTTGCCCATGTGGCGGAAGGGCATATTTATTTGAATGGAGAGGAAATTACCCACAAGAGTATCCGGGAGAGGGCACTTTCCGGTATTTCCTATATTCCGGAGGACCGGCAGGAGAGAGGCCTGGAAATGGATTTTTCTCTGGCAGAAAACTTAGGACTAAAGAGTTACTTTGAGGAGCCTTTTTCCAAAAAGGGCATTATGAATAAGGAGGCCTTTGATACCTACGGCGAAAAACTCATTGGAGAGTATGACATCCGAAGTGGACAGGGCATCCGTACCATCGTTCGTTCCATGAGCGGTGGTAATCAGCAAAAGGCCATCATCGCCAGAGAAATTGAGCGGGACAGCAGCCTTTGCATTTTTGTCCAGCCTACCCGTGGTCTGGATATCGGTGCTATTGAAAATATCCACCGGCAGATTATCGCGGAGCGGGACAAAGGACATGCCATTCTTTTGATTTCCTTAGAACTCGATGAGGTCATGAACCTGGCAGACACCATCGGTGTCATTTACAGCGGAGAGTTATTAAAGATAGCCGACGCCAATACCCTGACACCACATGAGGTGGGAGAATTTATGATGGGGGTAAAACAACATGGATAAACGGGAAAAACGACTGAATGTAGGAATACCACTTCTTGCCATCGCCATGAGTCTTGTGGTAGGTGCGTTGGTGATGCTCTGCCTTGGGAAAAATCCCCTGCAGGCTTACTGGAGTCTCCTCCAGGGATGCGGTCTGGCACCGAAGGCGTCTTATGCTGGACACAAAGGAATGATTACCGACTTTACCAGCTTTTTGAACTACCTTACCCCGATGATTTTCGCAGCACTGGCAGTGGCGGTGGCACTCCGGGCAGGACTTTTTAATATCGGTGTGTCAGGACAGATGCTGGCGGCAGGTTTTCTTGCCTCCATTACGGTAGGCTACAGCAGCCTTCACTGGGCAATTGCGAAACCTTTGGTCATTCTTATTGGAATTGCGGCAGGGGCTTTATTGGGAGCGTTGGTTGGCTGGTTGAAATACCAGTTCAACATCAATGAAGTGGTGTCCACCATTATGTTAAACTACATTATCCAATATGTGGTCAGCTTTTTCATTAACATGAAATTTGTCGACCCGGTATCAAGACAGTCCAAGGTCATCAGCGATAACAGCCGCCTGATTCTGGCAGACCGGGTAATCGGAGATTATAAAATAGACTTGCCGGTAGGCTTCTTTCTGGCACTGATTGTGGTATTCCTGGTGAAATTCCTCTTTGATAAAACCGTGGCAGGCTTTGAAATGCGTGCGGTGGGAAGTAACCGGAAAGCGGCAGAATATGCAGGCATTAAAGTCGGAAAGAATCTGGTACTGTCCATGACCATTTCCGGCGCCCTGGCAGGATTGGCAGGTGTCACTTACTACCTGGGGTACTTTGCATCCATCCAGCCCAGAACCTTAAGCAGTACCGGATTTGATGCCATCGCAGTTTCCCTGCTTGGGGCAAACAACCCGGTGGGCATTATCTTTTCCTCGGTGCTGATTTCCGTCATCAGCAAGGGCAGCACTTACATGAGTTCTGCTTCTGGTATCGTGGCAGAAATTACCGGTGTAATTTCCGGTATTATCCTGCTGTTCAGTGCCTGCAGCGGTTACATGAAAGAGAAAATTATCCGCAGAAAGGAGGGCAAATAAATGAATACCATTATTATTGACGGTCTGGCGTTTGCCCTTCCCTTATTTATCATGGCGATTGGCGGTATCTACTGCGAGCGGAGTGGTATTACCAACCTGGCGGTGGAGGGTATGCAGGGCTTTGGTGCTTTCGTAGGTGCTCTGGTGGCAGTGAGCATTGCCGGTTCTTTCGCGGGAAATTCCCCCGTTCCCTTTTACATTGCCATGGTTTTTGCCATGATTGGAGGAATGCTCTTTGCATTGCTTCATGCTTTATTGTGTATTCGATTCAAAGCCAACCAGGTGATTAGTGGTGTAGTTATGAATATTCTTGCCATGGGACTGACCACCTATCTGACCAAGCAGATTAATGCTTCTGTATTTGGTGCAGCCTCAGACAAATTTGTACTTACCGTTTCTTCCAGAATTACGGTGCCGGGTTTATCCGCCATCCCTGTTCTGGGCGCGGTATTTACCAATATGTATACCTTTGAAATCGTGATTGCAGTGGTGGCATTTATCGCCTGGTTTGTGATGTACAAAATGCGGTTCGGTATGCATCTGCGTGCCTGTGGCGATAATCCCCACGCAGTGGATGCGGCAGGTATCCGGGTGGAGAGAGTGCGGTTGTATGCAGTAATGATTTCTGGTGCCATGTCGGGACTAGGTGGAATCTGCTTTGCCTATTCCATTTCCGCCAACTTTTCTTCTAATATCTATGTAGGCTATGGCTATCTTGCCATTGCCGCACTGATTTTTGGAAACTGGAAGATTATGCCTACTCTGGCGGCATGCCTGATTTTTGGTTTTGCCCGCTCCAGCGGTTACCGGCTGGTGCAGGTGTTGGGAATGCCTAGTGCTTATCAGGACTTAGTTATGATTCTTCCTTATGTGCTGACTCTGTTTTTACTCATCTTTTTCAGCAAAAAGAACCAGTCGCCAAGAGCGTTGGGAGAGATTTACGACAAGGGACAGCGATAACAAAATAATTCAAAAATTTACTGGAAATATGCTATATGTTGTGATATAGTGATAGCGTATGCAAGATGGGGGGATATGGTTTTTCTTTTCAAAAATGGAAAGAAAAGTCTGTATTCTCCTTGAACCAATATAAAATGGAGGTCTGAAACATGAGTAATACTTCACAAGCGAGTAAAAGAATTACCGCTTTACTCGACGACAACAGTTTCGTTGAGATCGGAGCGCTTGTAACTGCAAGAGCTACTGATTTCAATCTGAAACCAACTGACGCTCCTTCTGACGGTGTTATCACCGGCTACGGAGTTATCAACGACAATCTTGTGTATGTGTACAGCCAGGATGCTTCTGTATTAAACGGAACCATTGGCGAGATGCATGCAAAAAAGATTGCGAACCTCTATGAGATGGCAATGAAGATGGGAGCACCGGTTATCGGTCTCATCGACAGCGCAGGTCTCAGATTACAGGAATCCACAGACGCATTGGAGGGTCTGGGTGCTCTGTATGAGGTACAGGCTGCTGCTTCCGGCATCATTCCCCAGATTACAGCCGTATTCGGCAACTGTGGTGGTGGACTTGCTGTTGCAAGCCAGTTAGCTGACTTTACTTTCATGGAGACAGGAAAAGGCAAACTCTTTGTCAACACCCCTGATTCCATCGATGGCAACAATACACAGAAATGTGACACTTCTGCAGCTGATTTCCAGAGCGCATGCGGAGATGTAGATGTGGCTGCTGATGAGGCAACTGTCATTGCTGAGATCCGTGAGCTGGTTTCCATGCTCCCTGCAAACAATGAGGACGAGGCACTGGCTGAGTGTGAGGATGATTTAAACAGAGTATGCGAGAATCTGGAAGGATGTGTAGGCGATACTGCACTGTTCTTATCCCAGATTTCTGACAACGGCACTTTCTTCGAGACAAAGAGAGGTTTCGCTAAGGATATGGTAACCGGATTTATTAAATTAAACGGTGCAACCGTTGGTGCTGTTGCAAACCGTACCGCCGTTTACGATGAGGAAGGTAAGGAAGTAGAGAAATTCGATGCGGTTCTGTCTGCTGACGGATGTGAGAAGGCTGCTGATTTCGTATCCTTCTGTGATGCATTTGAAATCCCT
The DNA here is from genome assembly GCA_934402515.1 of uncultured Lachnospiraceae bacterium. Taxonomy (GTDB): domain Bacteria; phylum Bacillota; class Clostridia; order Lachnospirales; family Lachnospiraceae; genus UMGS2037. The sequence goes on along the minus strand of CAKRTZ010000005.1, from coordinate 5,244 downwards.
GTACTGACCTTGACCAATGTAAAGGGCTACAAAGCCTGCTGCGTAAACAACGAGAAGAGAATTGCAAAGGCTGCTGCAAAGCTGACCTATGCGTTTGCTAACGCATCTGTTCCCAAGGTAAACGTAGTGATTGGCAAGGCACTGGGAAGTGCTTATGTAACCATGAATTCCAAATCTGTAGGTGCTGACCTTGTGATGGCATGGCCTGATGCCGAGATGGGTGCCATGGATGCAAAACTGGCTGCCAAGATTATGTACGAAGGACAGGGCGCAGACACCATCGATGCGAAAGCAAAAGAGTACGCTGCTTTACAGAATAATGTAAACAGCGCTGCAAGACGTGGCTATGTTGACCAGATTGTAGCTCCTGCAGACACCAGAAAATATGTGATTGCAGCTTTTGAAATGTTATACACCAAAAGCCTGGATTTCCCTGGAAAGAAACATGGTACAGTCTAAGAACCATCTATTATAAGAAAGGATGATACTTAATATGAAGAAAAGATTGTTAATATTAGGTATGATTACCTGTCTGCTTGGACTGACTGCCTGTGGCGCAAAGGATGCCACAGAGGAAACCTCTTTCCTTAGCAGAGAAGAGGCAATGCAATATGCGGAGTCTGTTGTCACAGACTTAAACCAGATTGAGGAGCAGGGCGCGGTAGAGGATCAGATTTCCGCAGCCGAATCCCAGGGTTTAACCTATATTGTAAACGCCGTTCAAAGCTGGGACAGTGCGCAGGAAGAATTAGGTGATTATATTGATATTACCGGTTCAGAAGTTACCGCTTATGAACCGGACAGCATTACTGTCGTTGTAACCGTAAAAGGTTCCCTGCATGATGCAGAGGTAGAGGTAATCATGGGACAGGAGTCCTATCAGAGCATTACCACAACGATTCAGCGTTCCTTTGGCGAACTGATGAAGAACGCAGCCCTCAACACCCTGTTAGGTATGGGAACTGTGTTCGTTGTTCTGATTCTTATCATGTTCATCATTTATCTGTTTGGATTTATTCCTAAAATCCAGGCAAAATTTGATGCGAAGAAGAACAGCAAAAAACAGGATGCCACCAAAGATGCCATTGACAATACTGTGGCACAGATTGCAACCAAGGAAGAGGAAGAACTTGCCGATGACCTCGAACTTGTAGCAGTGATCGCCGCTGCAGTAGCAGCCAGTGAAGGTCAGACTTCTACCGATGGATTCGTGGTTCGTTCCATCCGGAGACATTATTAAGATTGAACGCCGTTAAACGGCAGAAGGAGAAAAATATGAAAAATTATACCATTACCGTTAATGGAAATGTATATGATGTAGTTGTAGAAGAAGGCGCTTCCACAGGCGCTGTTGCAGCACCTGCAGCTCCCAAGGCTGCACCTAAGGCTGCTCCCAAGGCCGCTCCCGCAGCAGCTCCCAAAGCAGCTGGTGCAGGCAGCATCAAAGTAGAAGCCGGCGCAGCTGGTAAAGTATTCAAGATCGACGCTCCTGTAGGAACCGCTGTAAAAGCCGGTGACGCAGTTGTAACCATCGAAGCTATGAAGATGGAGATCCCTGTTGTTGCTCCCCAGGATGGTACTGTTGCAAGCATTGATGTTGCAGTAGGCGATGCGATTGAGGCTGGCGCAGTTCTGGCTACTTTAAACTAATCCATATTGATTAGAATTGTGAGACAAAACAACAGGAGGTCAATGACATGTCTTATATTGCAACAACATTAAGCAATTTAATGCATCAGACCGCTTTCTTTAACCTGTCATGGGGAAACTACCTCATGATCGTGGTTGCCTGTGTATTTCTGTACCTGGCAATTGCAAAAGGATTTGAGCCTTTACTGTTGACCCCTATCGCATTTGGCATGCTGCTGGTAAATATTTACCCGGATATCATGTCTGCGATTGGACCTAACGGTGAGGCTGGTGGTCTGCTGTATTACTTTTATTTACTTGACGAATGGGCAATTCTGCCGTCACTTATTTTCATGGGTGTCGGTGCAAGTACGGACTTCGGACCGTTGATTTCAAACCCGAAGAGTTTCCTGCTTGGTGCGGCCGCCCAGTTCGGTATCTTTGCTGCATACTTCGGCGCAATCGCAATGGGATTCAACGACAAAGCTGCAGCTGCAATCTCCATCATCGGTGGTGCAGATGGACCTACCTCCATCTTCCTTGCCGGTAAATTAGGTCAGACTTCTCTGTTAGGACCTATCGCGGTAGCAGCGTACTCCTATATGTCACTGGTGCCCATTATTCAGCCTCCCATCATGAAGCTTTTGACCACTGAAGAAGAGCGTAAGATTAAGATGTCCCAGCTCCGTCCTATTTCCAAGCTGGAGAAGATTCTGTTCCCCATCGTGGTAACCATCGTTGTATGTATGATTTTACCTACAACCGCTCCTTTGGTTGGTATGTTAATGCTTGGTAACCTGTTCCGTGAGTCCGGTGTTGTAAGACAGCTGACTGAGACAGCTTCCAATGCACTGATGTATATCGTTGTTATCCTGTTAGGTACTTCCGTAGGTGCAACCACCTCAGCAGAAGCATTCTTAAATCTGGATACCCTGAAGATCGTTGCTTTAGGTCTGATCGCCTTCGCATTCGGTACCGCAGCCGGTGTTGTATTTGGTAAGATTATGTGCAAATTCACCCATGGCAAGATCAATCCGTTGATCGGTTCCGCAGGTGTATCTGCCGTGCCTATGGCAGCCCGTGTATCCCAGAAGGTTGGTGCAGAAGCAGATCCTACAAACTTCCTGCTGATGCATGCAATGGGACCTAACGTAGCAGGTGTAATCGGTACTGCAGTAGCAGCCGGTACATTCATGGCTATCTTTGGTGTATTCTGATTAATAAATAAGGAGATAAAAAAATGGCAGAAATTGAAAAGAAACCCATTGGCATTACCGAGACCATTCTGCGAGATGCACATCAGTCCCTGATTGCAACCAGAATGCCTACCGAGTTCATGCTTCCCATCGTTGATAAGATGGATAAAGTTGGTTACCATTCCGTAGAGTGCTGGGGTGGTGCAACCTTCGATGCTTCCCTTCGTTTCCTGAAAGAGGATCCCTGGGATCGTCTGAGAAAATTACGTGACGGATTCAAAAATACCAAACTGCAGATGTTATTCCGTGGTCAGAACATCCTGGGATATCGTCACTACGCAGATGATGTGGTAGAGTATTTTGTAGAGAAATCTATCGCAAACGGTATTGATATTATCCGTATTTTCGATTGCTTTAACGACCTGCGTAACCTGCAGGCTGCTGTAAATGCAACCAACAAGATTAAACAGAGAGAGGGCAGAGGTCATTCCCAGATTGCTCTTTCCTACACCTTGGGTGATGCTTATACCCTCGACTACTGGACCGATATGGCGAAGAAGATTGAGGAGATGGGTGCAGATTCCATCTGTATCAAAGATATGGCTGGTCTGTTACTTCCTTACAAGGCATCCGAGTTAATCGGCGCCATGAAGAGCGTAACCAAGCTGCCTATCCAGTTACACACACATTACACCTCCGGTGTTGCTTCCATGACTTACCTGAAAGCTGTTGAGGCTGGTGTGGATGTGATTGATACTGCTATGAGCCCCTTTGCAATGGGAACTTCCCAGCCTGCAACTGAGGTTATGGTTGAGACCTTCAAAGGAACTCCTTACGATACCGGTTTAGACCAGAATTTACTGGCTGAAATCGCAGATTACTTCCGTCCTTACCGTGACGAGTGTCTTGCAAACGGTCTGCTGAATCCGAAGGTAATGGGTGTTGATATTAAGACCCTGTTATACCAGGTACCCGGCGGTATGCTTTCCAACATGGTCAGCCAGTTGAAAGAGCAGCATGCCGAGGATAAATACTATGATGTATTAAAAGAGATCCCTCAGGTTCGTAAAGACCTGGGTGAGCCCCCTCTGGTAACACCTTCTTCCCAGATTGTAGGTACCCAGGCAGTTATGAACGTACTGATGGGCGAGCGTTACAAGATGGCAACCGAGCAGACCAAGGATGTGCTGATGGGTAAATACGGTCAGACCGTAAAACCTTTCAACAAAGATGTCCAGAAGAAATGTATCGGTGATGCAGAAGTGATTACCTGCCGTCCCGCTGATTTACTTCCTAATGAATTAGAGAAGATTGAGAGCGAGATGAAAGAGTGGAAACAGCAGGATGAGGATGTATTATCTTACGCACTGTTCCCTCAGGTTGCAGTTGACTTCTTCAAATATCGTCAGGCTCAGCAGGAGAAGGTCGATATGTCCAAAGCCGATGGCAAAAACGGAGCATATCCTGTTTAATTCTGTACTGTATTTTGAAATAGGAAACACCAATCAAGAGGCATCCCCAACGTTGAGGATGCCTTTTTGACTATGTAGGGAAATGAAAGGAGTAGGTACATGCTTAAAAATATTGTATTTGATATGGGAAATGTGTTGATTCACTATGACCCGCAGCTTGTGCTGGATCGTTTCTGCGAAACAGAAGAAGAAAGGACAGTGATTTACCGGGAACTGTTCCAGGGAGAGGACTGGGTGAAAACCGATTTGGGTTTAATCACGGATGAAGAACTCTTTGAACTGGTGAAAAAGCGGGTGCCGGAGGAAATGCACGGAAAACTGAAAGAATGTGTGGAACACTGGGATATTTGTTTAAGTCCCATTGAGGGAGCAAAAGAATTTCTGGAAAAGGTACGAAAAAAAGGATACCACACTTATGTGATATCCAATGCGTCTTATCGTTTCCACGATTATTTCCCCACGTTCTATAACGTGGAAGAATTCAAAGGCATTGTAGTCTCTGCAGATTTACATATCATCAAACCGGATGCACGGATTTACCAGTATCTGTTGGACACCTATCACTTGAATCCGGAAGAATGTCTGTTTCTCGATGATGTGGCAGCCAATGTGGAAGGTGCAAAGGCTGTGGGAATGCAGTCCATCCAGTTTCACGGTAATTATGATGAAATCGAAGGCTATTTAGATGAAATGGTAGATTAAAATCGCAATGAGAATACCTAAAATTCCGGCGATGGTAATCTTGATGGTCAGACCGAAAGTGATAACCAGAATTCCTAAATCAAGAACCAGGGGAGTGGAAAGACCGAAGGTCTGACCGTAGCCAAGCCAGCTTAAGCCTGAAACGCCGGAGGTCAGTTCCCCGATGAACCCTCCAATCACAATGCCTGCCAAAATAAGAATGACCAATGCCCAATAATTTTTGCCGGGAATCCCTTTTGCCATGT
>CAKRTZ010000004.1 GCA_934402515.1 uncultured Lachnospiraceae bacterium | reverse complement strand
TAAGAGCGTTGACATAGGAAAACAAGCAGAAACCCAGTAAAATCAACGCTTTTAAGGGCAGAGGGCAAACAGGTTAGTTCAAAAAATGAATAACCGAGCGACAAAAGGGATGTTACCGTAAGGCAGCATCCCTTTTCGCATACGCATACGCCCACGCCGTAGATTTTGAGAAAAGTCTACGGCGTTTTTTCTGCCCAAATCTGAAAGGAGGCGCGGCACGGTGAAGTGAGCGAAAGGAGCTGATAACCTATGGCAGTATTTCGGATGGAGCGCAACAGCGGGTACACCGTCATGTCAAACCATCATCTGCGAAACAAAGAGCTAACTTTGAAAGCTAAGGGGCTGTTGTCGCAAATGCTGTCCTTGCCGGAGGATTGGGACTATACCCTTGCAGCTCATGCGGCACGGCACAGGCGTTTCCAATATCGAGATTACAGACGCGAATATCAAAGCCTTTGAAAGCACAGCAAAGAAATGCGGCATTGATTTTGCGCTGAAAAAGGCAGATGACCGATACCTTGTCTTTTTCAAGGGACGGGATGCGGACGTGCTGACGGCAGCGTTCCGGGAGTTCTCCAAGAAAAAGCTGGACAGGGGGATCGACCGATGAAGCCGGAAGTCAAAAAGCAAATCATCCTCCATCTTCCGTATCTTGCCTTTATCTATCTCTTCGGAAAGGTCGGGCAGGCGTTCCGGCTGGTGGTCTACTCCAAACAGAAAAACGCAAAGAAATACCGCAAGGGCATGGAGTACGGCACGGCGCGTTGGAGTACAGCAGCAGACATCAAGCCGTTCATTGATCCCGTCTTTGACAACAATGTGCTGCTGACGCAGACAGAACGGCTGATGATGTCCAACCGCCCCAAAGATCCGAAGAATGCGAGAAACAAGAATATTCTTGTCATTGGCGGTTCAGGCAGCGGAAAAACGAGGTTTTTCTGCAAGCCCAATATCATGCAGCTTCACAGCTCGTATGTCATCACCGCCCCGAACGGTTATACTATAAGCAGATAGACAAAGGGTGCGCGTAGGTGCAGCGCACCGACCACGAGGAACACCAGCCCGAAGATCACCCAACCCCAAATGGGATCATGTTCCGAAATGAAGTAGGCCAGCAGCCCGAACACCGCTGCATAGATCAGCGTGAGCAGCCCGGCGGCGATGCCGAGAGTAATGCTGTCAAAGAGAATGATATGCCCGAAGAATAGTCCGATCACCGAGCAGACAAGCCCAATGAAAAGCCCAATCGCCATGATCGCGCCCTGCGCTGCCAGCTACCCCATAAAGAAGCCCCCTTTCGTTTACACCGTGATTGCGTCCATAATTGTCAGAATGGTATTACAGGTATCATCAAAGGAAATATCCTTTGCATACTCATACTCGCGACTGTATTTCTCCCACAGCTTGCGGAGCGTATCGCTTTCGCGGATCTCTTTCATAATCTCCGGGTAGTCCGTCAGGATCATGCCGCTGCCGCGTTTCTGCGTCGTCCGTTCCAGCGCCCGACGCAGCGTTGCTTTGTCGCACTCCGCGCCGCGCAGCGCATACAGAATATGTATGTCGTAATAATCTCTTGGACGGGTATTTGCAATGTTGCGGGACAGAACCGTTTCCAGCTTTTCCGCCAGAACCGTTTCAAGATTGTAGGCAAGAATACTGATCGTGCGGTCATCGAACAAGAGCGAGAATGTATATTCCACCTCGCGGGGCGTTATCATGTCGCCTGTGGTGACATCCACCGTCAGCGGTACGCTGATTGGCGGATAGTTCGCTTTGAGCGCGACCCGGATGCCGGGGTAATCATCCGTTTCCCGAATGTCAGAAATGCCGGCAACCTCAAACTGTACATCGTCGGCAATCTGGACAGCGCAAATCTCCGTGAAGATTTTGCGGATTGCTTCATGCGTCAGGGTGAATCCCTTGATCGTTGTGTCCAGATCCATTGTCGCCCGTGTGTCCAGTCCCACAATGGCGGAAATCAGGAATCCGCCTTTGAGGATGAAATTGTTCTTGTAGGGCGAGAGCGAAATTCGTTCCAGCAGCCGTTCCAGCATATAGTTCTGCATGACGAGCTGCGCCGAAATATGCTTCTCTGCCGCTTTGTTCTTGATAAAGGCTTTCAGTTGCATCGGATTTTTTGTAATCATAGCAAAACCTCCATGTATCGCAGCACCTTGGGCTTCACACGAAGCTGGTCTGCGTACTGCATCAGTTTGTGAATGTTCTTATCCTTGGACGCTGCATAGCGTTTCATAGCTTCTCCGACGATCTGAACATCGCTGCCGCTGCCGCGCAGGATGTCGCACAGCGTCCGTTCCAAATCGTAAACACGAATCGGATTGCCGGAGGGGGATTCAATTTCAATTCTGCCGAACTCGTAGTTCTCCGGCACAACACGCTTGATGATTAAGTTCTCCTGCTTCAAGGACGGGGCATTGTAACCCTTGGGAAAGGTCATCGTATATTTCGCCGGGGTACGGTCTGAATAGCCCAGCAGATACAGAGCGGTATCGTGCGAATAGATCCCGCGCCCGTACTTGCGCTGCAAGAGGCAGAAATCGTCCTCCCATGCGCTGCTACGCACATACAGACCGCGCCCAAAGCGGTACATCTCGCCGCTCTTGACAAATTCCTGTAAAACGCTGCGGTGCAACCCGGCTTCCGTTACCTGCGCTGCGGTGATCGTGCCGTCCTCCGATGCTTCCAGCAGTTCTTCGATTTTTTCCTTGGCGTTCATGCTTCTCACCTCACTTTGACAATCACACATTATATTATAGAAAAATAATGTGCGTCTGTCAACATCGAATCGACGAACACACATTAAATTGTTTGAAACTAATGTGTGAATGTCAGAAAAGCTATAAGGCTTTGTCCTGTTCCTGACCACGATTGGGGGACAGGATACTGTCGATGTTCTGCTTGACGGCATCGTATTCCCGCATACGTTTTTTCAGACTTCCGTACTCAGCGTACAGCCGATCCTTTTCTTCGGACAGTCTGGAATATTCCTCGCGCAGTTTGGCAAGGTCGGGGAGCTTATCACCGACACCCGGCGCTTTCAGAATGACTTTTCCCTTAATGCGCTCGGCTATGGCTTCCTCGGTGTAGGCTTCACCCAAAGTCTTTGCACAGGTGAATCGCTCCTGACCGGGGGCGCGGAATGAGATATACTTTCCACGCTTGATTTCATACCCCTCGGCTTTCAGCCGACGCAGGAGGTCGTCAAGGTCTATGGAAATGGGAATCAGCCTGTCAATGGCGATTTTCAGCTTTTGCTTATAGCTTGCCCCTTTTCGCTGTGCATCCCATTCAGCATACTGCTTGCCGTCGAGAATTTCGTCGGCAAGCTGCCGTCCAATTGCTGTATTTTCTTCAACAACAGAGGCAATCTGGTCTGCGGTCCGTAAAAGCTGACTCAGGGCTGTTGCCTGATTCTCGGAGGCTTTGGAAATCTCCTCACCTACCTTATGTGCCATTTCATTTACAGTCTTAGCACTCTCCGCTTTCACATCAATGTTGAAATCACCCGCACGCAACTGCTGTGATGCATCCACCACTTTATTAATGGGCTTGTCTCCGCAGCCTGCTTGTAGTACTCATTGGCGCTGTAATCCTTATATGCACCGTAACTCTGGCAGTTCTTGTTAAACGTATCTTCGTTACTAATGTAAATGGTATAGTCCTTTACTGCGGGATCAAAGGCATCTTCTTCAAAGAACACACCGATTTCGGCTCTGTTTCACCGGAACTGCCTGTGTTAAGATATTGACAAAGCATATTTCTTATGAATTCTCTGGTTTCAAACCGTCTACTATCTATTTCATTTCAGAAGTCTGTGCTTTTCCAATGTAAACCAAGAAAGGCGGAGGCAGCTGATATGGAAGTGAGCCTCCGAAGAAGGAGGTCAGATTGAATACGAGCATCAAACACAATGAGGAACTTTCTGCAAACCGAAACTATAAGGACACCATTTTCCGATGGCTGTTTTCCGATAAGGAAAATTTGTTGTCCTTATACAATGCAATTTCCGGCAAGCACTACGAAGATCCGGAGGCATTGACGATCGTTACCCTGAAAAACGCTGTTTACATAGGCATGAAAAATGATATTGCCTTTGTGTTGGAAACGGGGCTGTATCTGTATGAGCACCAGTCCACCTATAATCCCAATATTCCCCTGCGGGATTTGTTTTACATCGCCAGTGAATACCAGGCGATGGTGGATCAGAAATCCTTGTATTCCTCGGCTGTCCAGAAAATTCCCACACCGAAATTTCTCGTATTTTATAACGGTACGGACAAAGAGGTTGTGGACAGAGTCAGGAAATATGCAGTGCAGATGGATTTAAATGATGCGGTAGAACGGGCAATCACTGAGTGCATCCAGGAGGGAATTCTGGCGAAATTCCTACAGCAGAATCGTGCGGAGGTTTATAAGGTGAGCATTTTTGAATATGACTAAGAAAAAGAAGAAAAGAAGCTTCGAAAAGCCGAATATGAGCACGGACTGGAAGATGGCAGACAGGAGGGAATCTCCATTGGAAAAGAAGCTGGCAGGCAAGAAGGAATCCTTGCATTTATACAGGATAAGCAGGAAGACGGCATAGACCCTGAAATTACCCTTGCGAAACTGCAGCGAGCATTTTCTCTTACCCGCGAGGAGGCTCAAAACTATCTGGACGCCCTTGTCCATTAATTTTATCTAAAATAAGAAAGTCAATATAAACGTTCCCCATTCATTCTAAGATGAGTGGGGATTTTCATTTGGTAGGCAATTAAAGAATTCCATCTAATCTAATAAGTTTCAAAAGCGTACTGCTGCTTTTCATGCAGCAGTACGCTTTCATACTTTCACTCATGTGCAAATCAGTCATCCCACTCTTTTTCTGATTTCAGGATTTCTCCTGTGACTGCATTCACTTCATAGTCATATTCATAGCCACCCGACTTAAAGTCTAATTCGTAGACAGCAATTCCATGTTCATAATCCCATTCTCCATCAAAATCGTAAACCGTACCAGCGTCCACTCCAGCATGACTCAGTGCAATAGCCTTTGCCTGTTCCAGCGTAATCTGACTAGCCGTTTGACTTGCCGCAGCCTGGTTTCCATTGCTGGGTGTCGCAGCCGTGGAAGGCGCGTTAGAAGTGGAGGGCGGCAGTTCTGTGGTTGGTGCCGGCGTCGGCTCTGGTGTGGGTGTTGCTTCCTGCACGGGTGCGACATTCACTGTCTGGTTTCCACCAAACTTGTTTTCTTTTTCAAATTTCAAAACTTCCCCGGTTTTCGCATTTAGCTCACAATCGTATTCAATGCCCTCTGCTGTAAATTCTACATCATAAACCATGTTTCCCCACTCTGTGTCCAGTTCGATTTTATAAGATATAAGACTGTCTGCAGCCACACCGGCTTTTTGCAGTGCAATCTCCTTTGCCTTTGTTTCTCCAATATAGGCTTTGTCGCTGGCAGTCCCCAGAGTTTCTACCTTGGTGTTTCCTGTAGACTCTTTTTGCAATAGCAGATTCAGTTCATTTATGGACAAGGATGCCAGTTCCTCAAAGGTATGACGAGAGTCTTCTGTAAGAACATCCTGAATCAACTGGGCTTTTCCCAATGTGATACCATAAGTATCTGCCAACTGCTGAAGTTCCTCATTCTTAGAAACCGTCTGACTCAGAATTGCTCCATGAAAAGTATCCGTCTGCAAAAGTTCATTTACCTCCGCGGTCAGGCGCTCCTGTAATTCCACTCCTTTTGCAATGTTTTTATTGTCTACACTTATAAGGATAGAATTGGTAAGTTCGCTCAGGTATCCATTCTGGAGCATGGAACCTATCATGGCATTAACAGCAACGTTCACATCACTGCCTGTGAAATCCATATTTCCTACAATGATTCTTCCATCTTCATTCAAAGGCAGAACTTTTAATACCCGTTCTTTCTGATTTACTTGTATCTCTACGCTGGGATTTACATCCAAGGATACGGTAGCATCTACCACACGATTGATCTGATAATTGTGCAGTCCTAATCCTCCACCCAGAAGCAGGCACAGACAAGCCGCAATTCCTGCCAGTTGTGTCACAAGGCTTTTTCTTTTCTTCGTAGTTATTGTCATGATTGCACATCCTTTCTCTTTCCTGCAGTCGGAAAGAACAGCATTCAGAACATCCGGGGTGGCATGGATATATGCCTGTCGAATTTTCTCATGAATCTCATGTTCTGTCATATCTGTCGCCTCCTATTGCAAATGTTGTCTCAGTTTTTTGATTGCCCGGTTATATTTGGAAAGAACCGTGGACAGTGGAAGTTCTAATAATGAAGCAATCTCCCGATGCTTAAAGCCCGATACTGCATGCAGGGTCACAATCTGCTGTTCCTCATCTGACAGATAGGCCAGACAGCTCTGTAATACACTCCGGTCTTCCAAGGAAAGACTATCCTTCGTCCCAAGATATGATTCCCATTCCTCTTGGGGCGAATCTGCTCTTTTCCTGTGTTCCCTTAGCTGCTGTAAGCACAGATTTCTGGTAATAGTCAAAAGCCATGCCAGTGGTTTTCCCTGCGGGGAATAGGTAGCTGCACTATGCCAGATGATTACATAGCAGTCATGGAGTGCATCTTCCGCATCGTGGGAATTCTTCAGAATAGAAAAAGCAAAACTATAAATTGATGAACTGGTATGAAAATAGAGCTGCTCCATAGCCGCAGAATCTCCCTCTGCTATACGCAAGAGCAAATCATCCAGATTACTTTCATTTTCCTTGCATATTCTGTCTGTTTTCAGCGCTAAAAACAATGTTATCTCACTCCCTTCATTAAGTTAATGTAAGAGGATCGCATTTTATTGCATTCTGTCAAAAATTTTTATCAAAAATTGGTAAAAAAGAAAGCCCTGTCTCCCTAAAGAATGGAAGGTGGACTTTCTTATTTTATAGCAGATTCAGATACTACGCTTCTTTCAATTTGAATTTTTGTGTCAATTCCTTCAATACCTGTGCCTGGTTGGACAACTTTCACTTATTGGAGGTATGCGCGGCCAGGCGCACCACCACACAAAACCGCCCAGACTAATACATTAGCCCGGGCGGTTTTATCTTGTTTTCATGCTTTTCGGTTTTTAGAAGTATTCCATCAAAAAACAGGGTTTCCGATAAAAGACCTTTCGGAATAATTCCCATTTCTGTGGCGTATCCTCAAATTCCACATCCTCACACCAGGCAAGGGCTTCTGTTTCCAATGTTCCGAAAAGGAAACGGGAGAACTGGTTAATGGGCATGTGAATATCACAGGATTCCGCAGTTTCTGTATGAACAACATTAACTGCCTTGCCATCTGTGAAGGTTACCGTATAAAAGCCCCGGTTTTCTTCAATCTGGTCATCCTCTACCTGAATCGTAATTTTCCCATTTTCCTGATATCGTGCCATCTCCAATGCCTTCTGCACATTGATTACACGAACCATTCCCATATGAAGCCGGTTTATTTTGGCGGCACCAAAAGACCATTCCGGTATCATGGGTTCTATCAGAGACAGATCCGGCAGATCCAGTTCTATGGAAAGGTAGTCTGCTTCAAAGGACTTAATCAGAGCAAAAAGTCCTTTTAAGCCCTCTCTGTCAGCAAAGACAAATTTCTTACAATTCAATTTCTGGCCTTCTGCTGTCTTATTGTTACGGAATGTCAGAAACGCTGCCGGTGTACCATCTTCTTTGTAATATACATAAGTAAATTCCAGTGTCTTGTATGGATTTGCCTGCGTGATGAACCGGTATTCCCACCCCTCATTGACAATCATTCCGTTATAATGATCCTGCCATTTTTCATAAACGGCTTTTACATCGGGCAAGACCTTCTCACAGTTCTGCTCATCCACCAGAACACTGTGTCCGCCTACCTTGCATTTCGGCAGGTAGGATAGCCGAATCTCGCAGTGATCCGCCGGTGTATGCAATTCATATCCGAACTTCCGGTAATAAGCTGTGGAAAAAGGATACAAGCAGGAAAAAACCGTGCCCTGTTGGTATAAATCCGGGAGCATGGTTGTGAAACATCCGCGGATACCTCCTCGATTCCTATGCGTAGGAAGAGACGATACTCCCCCGATGCCTGCCATGGGCACCCGATGACCATCAAAGGTCATCGGATACCGGATAGCCGACAGACAGGAGAACATCGTCTCGTCATCATCCTCAAAGGCCGCATATTTATCAAGAGGGTACGCGTCTTCCCGGGTTTCCGGATTCTCTACAACTTTCTTATAGACCTCTTCTTTACTGTCCTTACAATCGTAAGGGTAATCAAAAGCTACTGAGAAAAGTTCACGAGTCCGTTTTAATTCTTCCGGGCGTATTTTACGCACGATCATGTTGAATATGACTCCTTTTATTTTTTAGTGATTATTATTCACCTTTAGCAGCTAAGAACTCCTGCAGCTGTGCATTAGCATCATCCAGAACGGTGTTGATACCAGCAGCATCCAGTTTGTCTAAGAACTCAGGCAGAGTAGCATCGGGATCAACAGCACCTGTGCACAGAGGCAGCATGTACTCAGCAACAACGTTTGCTACAGCACCCATCTCGGTCTCGCAGTTTTCAGCATTGTAAGAATAACCTAACAGAGGAATCTCTTTTGCTGCACCGTAGTAAGCTTTGAAATCATCCCAGAAATCAGCACCCTGAGCAACGGTAGGAGTTAAGATGGTTACGTTACCAACACCGTTGGTCCAAGGCTGGTAAGCATCTCTACCCTCGGTGAAGTTTACAAGACCATCCTGTAACTCGTAGGTAACACCCTCAACACCATAGTTTAACATGGTCATCAGAGTAGGATCGGTATTTAACAGATTTAAGAACATCATAGCTCTTTCAGGATTCTTGGAAGCGGTGGAGATAGCCATCATAGCACCCTGAGAAGATGTGGTATCAACATAAGCATCAGTACAAGGAACCATTGCAACTTCGAAGCCACGCTCCTGAGAAGCCTGTAACTCATAACCTAAAGAATAGGACTGGGTTCCGATGAGGTAACCACCGGATAACTGTTTCTGAGAACGAACATCGTTTGCCTGGTTAGGGTTAGCCATTGCAGGATCAATGTAACCAGCTAAGTAGTACTCTCTGGTCTGCTCAGCGAATTTCTTGAATTCATCTGTGCCGAATTTGTTTACGATGTTAACACCAGCAGAACCCGGTTTTGTAACATCGGTAGGATCCAGGTAGTAGGACATGAAGTTACCGGTACCGCTATCACCAGTGATGATGATGGAGTTGGTAACCATACGCTCTAATACAGCACCTTCAACAAGTAAAGGATAGAAGTCATCGCCTTCGCCTTCTTTAACGGTCTTCAGAATATCACCAAAACCATAATAGTCAGTATTCTTGATATCATCAACAGTGTAGCCGTATTTCTCTAACAGAGGAACGTTTACATCCCAGCAGTTCTGGGTAGCGATATCTTTGTAACCAGGAACAGCGTATACACCGTATCCGTCAGCACCGTTGATTGATGCACCGTTGGTCAGAACTTCCGGTAAGGTGCTCCAAAGATCAGAAGCGTATTTCTCGATCAGGTTGTTCTCGGGATCGTCAAGACGTACCCAATAACCATCTCTTGCGAATTTGTTGTACTCATCAGCACTCCAAGAGCAGGTGAAGTAGATATCTACATCGTCACCACCCTGTAAAGCCAGAACAGCGTTGGTATCGAAATCACCCCAGGTTCCCCAGATGGGCTCTAAGGTTACATTCAGTTTCTCCTGTAAGTAAGCATTAACTGCTTCCATAACAGCACTATCATCGGTTACGTTACTTCCATGGAAGTACATTTTCAAGGTAACAGGCTCGAGATCAGAAGCTGCCACTTCCTCGGTGTCGCCGGTCTCGGTTTCTGCTGCTGCAGTACTCTCTGTTGTGGTTTCTGCAGGTGTGGTCTCAGTTGCTGCAGGTGCGCTGCTGTTTCCGCAAGCGGTCATGGAAAGAACCATAGCTGCTGCAAGCATGCATGATACGACTTTCTTTTTCATTGAAAATCCTCCTTCAATATTTTGAAAAATTGTTTTATGTAGTCGTCTGTGACTATGCACAGGCGTTACTACCGTAGGTTACAGGTTCTGTGGCTTAGCCTTTGACAGAACCGATGGTCAGTCCGGAGATGATATATCTCTGGAAGAAAGGATATGCACAGGCAATCGGTACTACGATCAGTACAACCAGTGCCATACGCAGGGTATCGGAAGGCATGTTGGTCATGAGCTTGGCTGCCTCAGCACCCATCATGGAGCTGTTCTTTGCCAGGAAATCGATCTTGGCCTGCATCTCCTGCAGTAAGTACTGTAAAGGATAGTACTCCGGTTTGGAGATATACAGCATCGGGATAAACCACTCATTCCAGTAAGCCAGAGCGGTCAGCAGACCGACTGTTGCGATACCGGGTTTGGTGATGGGCAGGATAATTTTGAACAAGGTATTGTACTCACCACTACCATCAATTGCTGCCGCATCGATGAGTTCTGTAGGAATAGAACTCTGGAAGAATGTTCTCATAATGATCAGGTTGAATGGATTTAACAGCATGGGGATAATGATTGCCCAGTAGCTGTTGCTCAGGTGGAGAACGGACTTACAAACAACGTATGTAGGTGCCAGACCACCACCGAAGATCATTGTAAAGAAGCAGAAAAAGGTGAAAAATGTACGATACTTGAAGTCCTTACGGAACAAAGCGTATGCATACAAAATGGTTACCAATAAGCTTGCCAGCGTACCTACAACAGTGATAAAGAAGCTGTTGAAGTAGGAAACCCATAACTGGCGTCCCAGCTTAAATACAAAGGTGTAAGCTTCCACACCCCAGGACTGCGGGAAGAAGGAAAATCCGATTGCCCGGATACTGTCCTGTGAGGTAAAGGAAATAATGACTACAAAGATAAACGGTAAAATACATGCCAGACAAAATACGATCATAATCAGATGAAACAGTGCTTCGACCGGTCTGCTGACTGCATTTATTCTTCTTTTACTTTTCATGACAAATGCCTCCATTCTTCAGACTAAAACAGACTACTGTCTTCATCGATCTTAGATACAATCTTATTCGCTGTCAAAATACAGATGAATCCAACTACCTGCTGTAATAAACCTGCCGCAGCACTCATTCCGATATCACTGGTTGCGGTCATGGTACGGTATACGTAAGTATCAATAACCTGTGTGGTAGAGAACAGAGATCCGGAGTTCAAAGGTACACTGTAAAACAAACCGAAGTCTGCGTTGAAAATCTTACCAACATTCATGATAAGCAGGATACTGATCATGGTACGTAAGTGAGGCAGCGTCACATATTTGATCTGCTGCCACTTGGTAGCTCCGTCAATAGCGGCTGCCTCATACTGGGTAGCATCAATACCAGTGATGGCTGCCAGATACAGAATACAGGAGTATCCGGTGTTCTTCCAGACATTGCAGATGGTTAATATGTAGGGCCAGTATTTCGGCTCATGATACCAGTTGATAACTTCCATTCCATGGGTTTGTGCGTAATGTACCAGAAGTCCTCTTGTGGGATCCAGGAAAGCTAATACGAAGTAGCTGACTACAACCCAGCTCAAGAAGTAAGGGAAGAACATCAGTGTCTGATAGGTCTTCGCCATAAACTTATGGGTAATCTCGTTCAGAATGATTGCAAGTGCTACGGAAAGAACCAGTCCAATTGCAATCCACAAAATGTTGTATCCCAATGTGTTTCTGATATACACCCAAGAATCCGGGGTCGCAAACAGGAATTTGAATTTGTCGATTCCTACCCATTTGCTGTGTATCAGGTTGTTCCAGAACGTAGGATCTTTTGTGTAAACTTTATAGTCCTTGAATGCCAGTACGATTCCCACCATTGGCAGGTACCGAAGAAGCAGGAACCATATCGCGCCCGGAAGCACCATAGTAAGAAGCAACAGCGTCTTCTTTTTCTTTCCTGACATAATTTTTTCCTCCTCAATGTTTGTTTCTCTTGATGGTTTTATTGTAGGATTTTCAAACCAGAAAGTCACGGCATGTGCTTGTTGTTTTTTGCTTAAAATTGTTAATAGCGCCTGCCCAATTCTGTGCAAATTACAAAATCAGACAAGCGCTATTTCATTTCTTTTCGTCGTTTTCACATATAAACCGCTTACTGTGCGGTGTTTTGCTCCAATACTTTTTGTAACAGTGCCCTGGGATCAGCTCCTATGGACACCTCAAAAATGCCGGAAATTAATGTCTTATAAGCATCCGGCTGCATGCGGGAGTCCGTGGGCAGTACAATCCGGTCTGCAGATTCCACGTATTTCCGTGCAGATTTCGCCAGCGGTGTACGATCCATGTCATCTTCCACCGCTGTAGCAGTCGTTGTAATTCCGCCTCCATGCTCCCAGTAACGCTGTACTGCTTCCCGGGAGGTCTGTGCCATCACATATTTCACCGCAGCGTCCCTTTTGTCCGGATCATTCCAGGCTCTTCTGGTAATATAAAAGCCGGAAGTCATACCTCCCACCATGACTGTTTCATGAACAGGGCTGTTTTCCAGTCCGGGAAAAGGAACCACTACGGTATTTTCCTGATCCTCCACTGCGGAGAAGAACCAGTTTCCTTCCAGAATCATGGCTGCTTTTTTGTTGATAAAAAGTGTTCTGGCATAATCATTGTCAATGGTATCCGTATTTCTGGGAAATGCAAGCATGCCACGAAGGGTATGGAATTGTCTCAAACCATCAATCCACTCCTGAGAAACGATATCAAAGTCCTTTTGATAATTCTCCACTCCACTGGAATAGAGCAAAAAATATTCCATCCAATAGTGTGGCACATTGGTAAGGGCACAGGCAATGGGAATCACGCCTTTACTCTCAAGGGTTTCAATGGCATAGACGAAAGAAGTCCAATCGGTAGGCAGCGGAACTTCATATTGTTCAAAAATATCCTTATTGCAGTAAAGCCCTTCCCAAAAGCCGGTGGTCGGAACTGCCCTGCATACGCCGTCCCGGTTCGCCACCTGTTCCAGCGCCCATTCATAAGTATCCGCAGCATAATCCGGATATTCCTGCCGGATTTCCTCAATGGAAACAAACTTATCCATGGCAATCAGCTGGTTTGCTGTAGCATCTGTGAAAAACTGCAGCACATCCGGTTCGTTTCCTGCGGCAAAGTCTGCTGCCACTGTACTCTTCCATTCTTCATCCGATACCCGGGATTCATCATCTACTGTAATATATGGATATTGCGTCTGAAAGCCTTCCCGGAGTTTCTCATACACCACCGCATTGGGATCAGTCCCCCCAAACATGGAGACCGTCCGGATTGTCACCGGAGTCACATCCCGGGATTTGTTGTCCTGCTTATTACTGCCACAGCCTACGAGAGTCAAAAGGGAGACAAACAGCAGAAAAGCACTACATATCTTATCCTTTTTTCTCATCTTCCTCCATTCTCTCATTCTGTCTGGGGATTCGGATTCTTGACACAAATTTATCGTCCTCCGTCTGGAGCACGCTCAGACCATACTCCGTTCCGTAAATGAGCTTGATTCGTTTATTCACATTATAAATACCGATGGAGGTATGCATCCCCGGCTCTGCCTTTTCCAGACGGTATTTTCCCTCAATGATATCCTCAATTCGTTTCAAATCCTCCGGCTCCAGATGTTTACCGGTGTTAATCACATCAATGTACATATCATCCACATTGGCATAGATATTGAGCCAGATTGTACCCTGAGATACACGTTCAATACCATGACGAATGGCATTTTCCAGCAGCGGCTGAAGGATCAGAGAAGGAACCTGAACCTGATACAGATTTTCCTGGATGTTTTTCTCTACCTGAAGACGTTGTCCAAAACGCATGGTCATAATGTAAAGAAATGCATCGCCGCAATGAAGTTCATCAGAAAGCCGAACCAGGCGGTAATTATTTCGGTTCATGCTGGAATCCAGCACCGTTCCCAAGGCCTCAATCATTTTACAGGTCTCGATATCACCGTTCATACGTGCCTGCCAGTTCATCATCTCCAATGTATTATTGAGGAAATGAGGGTTGATCTGCGCCTGCAGTGCCTGAATCTGGGCGTCCTTTGTGGCAATCTGTTCCAGATATACCGTGTCGACCAGGTGCTTGACCTGTACAGACATGGCATCAAAGGACTCTGCCAGCCCTTCAAATTCTTCATTCGGCATCTGATCATTGCCAACTGTGGTGCCGAATTCTCCATTCATAATCCGGTGCGCCACATCCGTCAGTTTGCGCAAGGGTGATTCGATCTGCACAGTTAAAAAATAATAGGACAGTGCCATAAGCGGAATCATACAAAAAAGAAAAATATCCAGTATTGCGTTCAGGCGGTTCACTTCTTCATAAAGGATTTCTTTGTCGAAGGTGTAATGAAGATTCAGCGTATAATTGTCACATTTGTATTCATAATCATAATTCAGATAATCTCCGGAAGAATTTTTCTTTGCTCCGGGCATGGTGAGATATTTCTCTTTTCCATTCACGGAAATTGTGAGATCAGAGGGACTTTCCACGGGAAGCTGGCGGAAAAGAGCATCTTTTTCCAACCCGATTACCAAAAGGCCATATTTCTGATAATTCTTTACGGTGTAAAGATTTCGCATAATGTAAATCTGATTATCAATAATATAAACCTCTGTATAATTGCTATCCTTTTCAAAGACCCGCATGGCCTCAGGCTGTACTTCATACAGAAATGATTCATAGGCATATCCGTTTTTTCCAGCATAGCAGCTAGGCGTCACATCCCCCGGCATATAAAAGGCATAACGGGCTATTTTCTCATCCATATAATATTTGGAAATCAGTGAAGAACGAATGGATTTCAGATAATCCGAATGGGTGATCAGATTCTTCTCATAACGATTATAAAGACTTTCCCATTCCCCCTCGTAGGTAGGCTTCTGCAGTTTGGTAATAGCTGCATCCAGGCTGGTGGTAATCAGGGAGCCGGAGACATTCACTTCGTTCTGAATCAGATTGTCGGACTTGTCGATATAGGCCTGACGATAGTTATGAAAAATAAAATAAGAGAAAAATACAATGGGAATGAGCCATGCCGCTGCAAACACAAAGGTCATGGCTATTCTCAGGGAAAGTTTTTTCTTTTTGCGGATGGGTTTTCTGTTCTTATCTTCCGAGGACTTTGTTTCGGTACTCATTAGCAGAGATTCCTTCCTGTTTCTTAAAAACTCTTGAAAAATGTGCAAGATCCAAGAAGCCCACCATCTCTGAAATATCTCCGATACGCAAAGAAGGATCTAACAGCAGCTCTTTGGCATGCTCAATGCGAATATGGTTAAGGATATCGGAAAAGCTCTGTTCCACGTAGCGGTTCAGGAGCTTACTTAAATGCCACTGACTCACATAGGTTTTTTCCGCTACCTCACTTAGGGTGAGTTTCTTGGTATAATTTTCTTCTATGTACGCCAATGCATTCTTGACGATGAAGCTTCCGGAGCCGGATTCCAACTCCGTATCCGTATCCGTTTCCTTTGTCTCCTCTTCGTCGGTAATGCCTTTCTTTTCCAGATTGGCACACATCGTACTGATGGCCTCCTCCAATTCAGACATATTGGAAGGTTTTAATAAAAAGCGGGTCACTCCCAGGCGAATTGCCGTCTGGGCATATTCAAAATCACGGAAACCGGTAAGTACGCAGACCTCCAGATTGGGAAATTCCGAGTGAATAGCAGCAATCATCTGCAATCCGTCCATTTCCGGCATACAGATATCCATAAACACAATATTGGGTTTTAATTCTTCTATGAGCTTCTTGCCCTCCATACCGTTATGCGCTGTGGCAACCACATGACAGTTCCACTTGTCCCATGCTATGCTGCGGGAAAGTCCTTCTACAATAATCGGCTCATCATCTACTAGTAACACTTTGTACATATCCCCATGTTTCCTTCCGCTTACGACACACAAACGACGGCCCGCATAACGGCGCCGTCGTCTTGTTGTTTGGTTTCCCATATTATAGCATTATTTTCCGATTATTTCAAATCAAGGAAGTCCTCATAAATCTTGCAGATCTGTTTCGCACTCTCTGCATCAGGCATTTCGCAGAAAATTCTTAAAAGAGGCTCTGTGCCGGAGAAACGGGCAATTACCCATCCGCCATTCTTGAAGTATACCTTGCTTCCGTCCAGGTAGGATACATGATCAATATCAAACGGAAGTTCAGGAAGTTTTTTCTCCTCCATCAGTAACTTCTGCATGCTTTCTTTTTTCTCATGGGTGAACTTGTAATCACGCTCTTCCATATGGATCTCGCCGCACTCTTTGTGGATGTCTTCCATAATTTCAGACATTTTCTTACCGGTAACTGCCAGCATCTCAACTAACAGAGCTGCCGCATAGATACCGTCTTTACCATGGATATGGCCTTCTACCGTCAATCCTCCGGAGGACTCACCACCGATGATTGCCTTGGTCTCCTGCATTTTTGCAGAGATGTATTTAAATCCTACAGGAACCTCATAGCATTTCTCGCCGAAACGCTCTGCAACCTTGTCCAGCATATGAGTGGTAGCAATGTTACGGACAACCGGTCCGTGCCATCCTTTGAATTTTACCAGGTAGTAGTACAGTAATACCAGAATATCATTGGGATGTAAGAAGTTACCCTTATCATCAATGACACCGATACGGTCTGCATCACCATCGGTTGCAATACCGATATCAAAATGCTTCTCCACTACGAAGTTCTGCAAGGAATGCAGGGTTGCAGCAGAGGGAGCAGGCAATTTGCCGCCAAACAGTGTATCGTGACGATCATGAATGGTTGCCAGTTCGCAACGAGCGGTAAGCAGGATGGTCTTGATGGAGGTTTCACTTACACCGTACATGGGATCCAATGCAACCTTCAAGTCAGCTTTTTTGATGGCATCCATATCAACTGCCTCAATGATGGCATCCAGATACTCATTCAGAGGATAAATCTCCTGGATGAGGCCTGCATCTTTGCCTTCATCGTAGGTCATAACCTTAACGGTCTCCGGAGTCAGCTCCTCAATGTAGTGCTCCAGATCTCTGGTCTGCACCTCATCCGCATCACGTCCACCGGCTGTGAACACTTTGATTCCGTTGTAGATAGCCGGGTTGTGGCTTGCAGTTACCATCATTCCGTAAGGATAAGCATGTTTCATGACATAGAACATGATCAACGGTGTGGGTGAGGATTTATTGATCAGATAGGATTTAATGCCGTTGGCTGCAAAAACCTCTGCAGACCACTGCATTGCTTCCTTGGAAAGGAAACGACGGTCGTATCCCATAACGATTCCTTTCTCTTCCACGCCTTCCTGAATCATTTTGTTTACCAGTCCCTGTGCCAGGAGCTGGATATTGGCTCTGGTGAAATCATCACCGATCACGGCGCGCCATCCGCCTGTACCAAATTTAATTGACATTATTGTGCCCCTTCCTTCTATATATGTTATCCCATTACTACCTTAACCTGGTGACTGGTTCCAGCTGCCTGTGCGGGAATCTTGTCTACTTTCTGTCCATCCAGGTAAAGTTCTTTCACACCCTTCATTACTCCGTCCGGATTTACGAACTCGATCTCATAAGTAGCCCCTCTCCACTTACGAACTGCCGAAAACTCTTTCCAATCTGCAGGTACACAGGGATCTAACAGTAAGTAATCAAACTGAGGACGGATACCCATCATGTAACGTGTAGCGGAGAAGTAAGCCCAGCCGCCGCTGCCGGTCATGAACGGATGACGTGCACGGCCGAATCCGGTATGGTCACGACCCATGATGAACTGGCAGTAGGAATACGGCTCAGACTCACGGATTTCGATCTTATTATTCTGATAGTAAGGACACAGTGCATTGTAGAACTTCATGGCACGATCGCCACGACCCAGAATACACTCTGCTGCCCACGCCCAGGGATTGGGATGAGAGAAGATTGCTCCATTCTCTTTCAGTCCGGGATATACACGGGTAATAAATCCGATATCCATATCACGTTTGGTATAAGAAGGTGCGTTCAGCAGGATTCCGTATTCGGTAAACAGATATTTGTCTACGCTGTCCATAGCCATACGGCCTTTTTCAGGATCAGCTGCTCCGGAAAGAACTGCCCATGCGTTGGACTCCAGATGTACCTTACCCTCTTCATCCTCGCTGGTTCCGATCTTCTTGCCATGTTTGGTGACACCACGGATAAACCACTCTTTGTCCCAAAGTTTATCATTACATACGCCATGTACTTTTTCGCGCATAGCGGAATATTTTTCTACATCCTCGGTATGTCCAAGGTAATTTGCCAGATCCAGAAAATGGCTGATTGCCCAGTAGTGGAGGAAAGATACCATAGCACTTTCACCACCGCCCAGGTTCAGGCAGTCATTCCAGTCAGCACGTAAGCCTTTGCAAATGCCGGAAGCGCCAACCTGTTCTGCAGAGAAGTCAAGGATCTTCTTCATATGCTCATAAACGGTACCTTCGCCGCCTTCTGCATATCCGACTACTTCATCAACGAAGTCCATTTCACCGGTTTCCTTCAGGTATTCGATAATAGAAGGAACCAACCAGAGAGCATCGTCGGAGCAGGCGTCCTCTAAGCCGTGTACCACATCCTTGCGGTTCATGCCTGGGATAACGGTAGGAGACTTAAACTCTTCTTCCTCTTTCTTCTTTTCTTTCTCCGGTGCAAACCACTCCGGCTGGAACAGATGGATTCCATAGCCCTGGCTGGTCAGACCGCGAAGCAGTTCAACGATTCTCTGTTTACATTTCGCAGGATTGGAATGAGGAATGGTCATTGCATCCTGTGCGGTGTCACGATAACCCAGTCCGGTACGTCCGCCTACCTCTATGAAGGAAGCGAAACGGGAGAACATGACATTGACCTCGGACTGATACAGGGTCCACAGGTTGATCATGGTGTTCATTCCTTCGTTGGGAGTCTTGATCTGCAAACGGGACAGCTTGTCATCCCAGTATGCTGCCAGCTGTGCGTATGCGGCATCTACTGCTGCCATATCGGAATACTTGGCACGGATTTCCTTACCTGCTTCTCTGTTGCCTTCACCCAACATAAATACCAGACGAGCTTCCTCGCCGGGTTTCAGAACCAGATCTTTCTGTAAGGTACCGCAGTGGTTATTTCCTAATTCATGAGAGCCGGTACATTTACCCTGTTCCACGATGATCGGGTTGTCCTCTGTACGGTAAGGTCCGATGAATTTATCACGTAAGCAATCAAATCCGTCAGGCTCGAAGTTGGAGGTAAAATACTGATATCCGCCATCTTCGTAGAACAGGTCATACTCGATGACACCGTCTGCGTAAGAAGATCCGGCACAGTATAAACTCATCTGGAAGTTCTGGTTATCACTTGCAATGCTGTGATAAGAGAATTCACAATAAGAAAATACCTGAATGTGACGTTCTTGATCTGTTGTATTTTTTACTTTAACATCCCATAATTCAACGGGATCGTCCATAGGTACGCAGAGCTTCTGGGATGCCTGGATTCCTTTATACTCACACTCATAGACAGAGTAGCTCATGCCGTGACGGCAGGTATATTTTGCCTGGTCTAACGGTTTGCCTACCGGCTGCCAGGAAATGGAGAAGTAATCTCCGTCATCTGCATCACGCAGATATACATAATGTCCGGGACGATCCATCGGAATGGCGTTGCCGCGGAAACGAGTCACACGATGATATTCCGGTGACTGATAGAACATGTAGCCGCCTGCTGTGTGGTTCACCACTACACACATATCCTTTACGCCCAGATAGTTGGTCCAGGATACGGGCAGGTCAATCTTGTCGATAACATATTCTCTGTGTTCATTGTCAAAATGTCCGTATTGCATATGTACCCCCTTAGTGTACTTTTTTAGTTTCTAGTTTGAGTATAATTTTGGCAGGGGGTAATTTGTATTGTTAAGGATGGCAAAATTTGTTTTATATTGCTAACTATTCTTGTTAATGATTCAGAGCCATATAAAAAAAGACAAACGGCCCAAGCGTTTATGCTTGAGGTTGTTTGTCCGTTTTTATATGGCGAGATAACCACATGAGCAAAGATAAAGCACCGCAAGGTGCGGCTTTGCGAATGGGGAACTATTGCAACACCGTCATAATCGCCGGTATCAGTTGTTTTTTACGGGAAACGACGCCTTTTAAGATAAAGCTGTCTCCGGAAGGTTCCACGCCCATGGCATCCCGGATGAGTTCCTGCGCATTGCTTCCTACATAAAGTAACTCTGTGGACTCCTGTACAATATCTGTCAACATGAAAAACAGCATCTGCAGGCCACTTTGTTTTAATTGCTCCTCCATGTAAGGGTACAGCCGCTGTTTCAATTCCACCAGTTCCTCCTTGTTCATGGAATTGACCTGCCCTACTCCGAATGTAATGTCATTCATCACAAAGGTTTTGAAGTCCTGTTCAAAGATCTCCGAGGTTTCCTTGCTGCTTAAATTGCTTCCGGCGCGGAACATATCTCCTGCCAGTTCCTCCACATTGATTCCGGCAATCTTTGCCAGATCCTCTGCCGCTGCTTTATCCACAGCCGTGCAGGTGGGTGAGCGATACATCAGGGTATCTGAAATAATTGCGCAGCACAGCAGGGTTGCCGTCTGTTTATCCAGTTCAATTCCCGCCTCCTGATACATCTGGTAAACAATGGTAGCAGTACAGCCCAGGGGCTGGTTGCGGAAAAAGACAGGGGAAATGGTTTCTACACTGCGCAGTCTGTGGTGGTCAATGATTTCCAAAATCTCAGCATTTTCAATGCCATCCACCGCCTGGGACTTCTCGTTGTGATCTACCATGATCACCTGCTTTCTTGCGCTGTTCAACAGATTCCGCCGGGAGATCATGCCCACGTAGCTTCCGTCATGTCCCAGGATGGGGAAATCCCGGTACCGTTTCTTCGCCATGACTTCCTTGATCTGATCGGTGAAGTCATCCATGTGGAAGGTGGTCAGCCCGTTTCGTTTCATAAAGTAGCTGATAGGCATACTCTGGTTCATCAGGCGGGCTACCGTATAGGTATCATGGGGTGTACTGATGATAACGCAGTTTTTCTCCTCTGCCAGTTTCTTGATGGTCATGGAAACAGAAGCACCTTCGCAGACAATGATGCAGTCTGCATTCATCTCAATAGCACAGAGCTGGGATTCATAACGGTTTCCAAGGATCACCAGATCATGGGGTTCTATATAACTTTCCATGAGATCCGGATTTGCCGCTGCAATCAGCACTTTCCCTTCCGTAAAATATTCCTCCGGATCACCCACAATCATTTCCGCCTCCAGGGTTTCGATGATATTCCGGTATTTGGTGTGAGCGTTGGAGAGAATCCTG
The DNA here is from genome assembly GCA_934402515.1 of uncultured Lachnospiraceae bacterium. GTDB lineage: Bacteria > Bacillota > Clostridia > Lachnospirales > Lachnospiraceae > UMGS2037. The sequence continues at coordinate 45,389 of CAKRTZ010000004.1, read as the reverse complement.
CTGTCGTACACTTCCATATAGGATTTGGTAATGTCTCCGATGTTGATCAGTCCTGTGAGGAAATTATTTTCATCTGTAATAGGAAGGGTTACTACGTTCAAATCCTTCATCAGGGTCCAGGCTTTTTTCAGGGAAATATTTTCAGACACTCCCGGTGTCTCACGGATCTCGATGTCCCGCACCTGCGTTCCCACATCCTTCAGAAAAACAGGAGGTGTGATGCCAAATCGTTCCACGATGTACTGGGTCTCTTCATTTAAATTGCCCGCTCTGGCGGCAATATAGTCCTCGCCGGTAAGACGGCGTTTTAAATCAGCGTAAGCCAATGCGGAACAGATGGAATCTGTGTCCGGATTTTTATGCCCGATGACGAATACGGGTCTTTTACGTTCACTCATGAGACTTGCTCCTCTCTGTCAGTATGGTACGAGTATAGCACAATCTGCCTGGGTGCAAAAGGAAAATTCCTGCAAAAAAACATCACCCCAGGTCTTCTAATGACCCGGGGTGATATTTTTTACTCTATGGATGCCGGTGCTTTCCCAGCAAGGATAGCTTGTATCTCTTCTGCATTTTTTCCTATTGCAGAGGCTATCTGCTCTGCTGTAAAGCCATTTTCATACATCTTCATAATGAGTTCGGCAGCCCCTTCCTGTCTGCCAGTCTTTCTCCCCGCTTCATTTCCCAGGGTGATGCCTTTCTGTATGCCATCCTCTAGTCCATGCTCATATTCCGCTTTTCGCAGCTTCTTTTCTTCTTTTTCCTTATCATACTCAAAAATACTCACTTTATAGACCTCCGTACGGTTCTGCTGAAGGAATTCTGATAAAATTCCTTCTTGGATGCATTCAATGATCGCTTGTTCCACCGCATCGTTTAAATCCATCTGTGCCGCATATTTCCTGACTCTGTCCACATACTGGGCATACTCTCCAAGGATTTGGCACTTCTCCAGCAGTTCTTTATTATGCCCCATATTGATATTGAGCATTGTAACCTTTAATTCCAAGTCCGGTTCGCTGGTGGGATTTTCATAGGCTGTGGATAATTTCAAGATTTCTCTGTCCTCAACCTCTTTGTCCGTACCGTTGTAAAATACGAGGAACTTGGGAGTAGGAATTTTCTGTACTGCCGAGGAATACAGAGATTTCTGATTTACTATAGCCTGGTATTCGCTGGCAATGTAAAACAAATCCCGAAGGGGAATGTTGGGATTATAGGTGGACTGATGCTCATAAAGATACAGCCCCGTTTCCAACACAAAGGCTAAATCATTTTTCATACCCATGTAGACTGCATTTTCCAGGGTGACAATCGTCAATGCCTCCGGGTCATCATAATGCCTGCCAGATATTGCATTGTACAAGGACAACAAATTTTCCTTATCGGAAAACAGCCATCGGAAAATGGTGTCCTTATAGTTTCGATTTGCAGAAAGTTCTTCCGTGTGTTTTGCACTCGTATTCAATTTTGACCTCCTTCTTCGGAGGTTCCCTTCCATGTCAGCAGCCTCCGCCTTTCTTGGTTTACGTTGGAAAAGCATAGACTTCTGAAATGAAATAGAAAATAGACGGTATGAAACCAGAGAATTCATAAGAAATATGCTTTGGTTGTATCTTAACATAGATAATTAGGGGACACAAGTAGTTTATCCTACTTATCCCCCTTGATTCCACGATAGATTCCTGCTGCAAACATGGCAAGAATCAGACCGACGATTACAATTCCCCAATACAGAGATGTTCTCTTATCCTTGCTCACTTTCTCCGCCTCTACTGCCATTTCCTGATGAAATTCCTCAATATCCTGCATCTCTTCCTGTAAGGTATCATCCTGTGTCTGTTCTTCCAAGGTTCCCTTCAGATACTTAGTCTGTATGTACCCGGTGATGGTCTGATATCTGACCTGACACCAGTCATCCTGCTGTTCCAAAAGCACAACCATATCCCCTTTCGTCAACTGCAGCAGGGATGCTGATAAAGTATCTGCATTCTCATAAACATCCACATCCTCCGTCACATACAGCATAGAAAACTCCTCTGCCTGCACTTTCATCAGCGGCAGAAAACAGGCAGCACAAATGCAGCACAGCATCATTCCTAATATGAAATAACATTTTTCTAATTTACTCAGTCTCATTCTTAACCTCATTTCTATGTGTGTTCTTGTGCTTGACGAGTTTGTGTCAAGTACTCACAGTCACAAAGCTTGTCTCCATTTATCATATTGCTTTAGAATTTCCTGAAACAATGCCTCCGCATCGCCCATGGGAACAAAGCTTATCCTGTCGTTTTCCTGATAGCGTTCCCTATTGGCTACATTATCCCCCAAAATCATAGGTTTCTCCATTGTTTCGTAGATATAAGATTTTCCCGGAATCGTTCGGCGTGCTTTTTCTATCGTAGGATGGAAATGTCCCGCCAGGCATAAATCAGCCATGGCAATCCACTTGCTCAGTTCCTCCTGAGAAAGCCATTTTTCCCAATGAACATAAGAAAGTCCGTAAATTCGCTTGGTCTGCTGTTTTGAGAGAGGACCCACTAGTACAAATCGAAGGTCATCTACCGTTCGTTTCTGGTTTTGGACGCTTTCTATTGCATCCAGGATTACATCTACTCCCTGCAGCGGTAAAATGCTGCCAAAATATAAAACAATGAAACAATTTTTCCATTCCTCTGGTTTCGGCACCATTTTAGGAAAATACAGGCTATAATCCGGTTCCAGATACAAAACTTCCATCGCATCCCCTTTGGCTCCCAGTTCTTGCTTAAAAAACCTTCCCTGTGCCCGGGTGTCGCATAATGTCCAGTCTGCCAAAGCAAGAGTTCTTTTGTCCAGCCATTTCAACAGCTTTCCAAAAACGCTATCCGGTTTCACCCTTTCGCGATCCAGACATAACGTGTCATACATGGATATGAAGAAATCAATCACTATAAATTGCTTTCTGAATTTCCAGAACCAGACCGGCAGTACAAGCTGTGGTGCAAATCCCAGAAAAACTACATTATACTTTCTGCAGGATTTCAGGAGTAGACTTCCATACACCTTCATAAGCCGCACCGGATAGTGGGAGGACTCCGCCCCAAGCACATCCACCTGGGCAGCATATTTCTGGCAGATACGCAGTTCCTGCGTGTTTCTTATATAGCTAAGCTGTTTTGTTGTGATGAACAGCACTCTGTTGTGCAAAAGATAAGAGGTAAATTCCAAAATCGCACCGAATCCTTCCCAGCAGTGTAAGGATGATTAGTCTCCATTCCAGATTTCTGATGTTAACCTTAGAAAAGGCTTCCCGGCAAGAGGGCGACTTCAAACAGCTTCTTACCTCCTGCAGTTTCTTCATGATGGAAAGCGAATTCCCCTGATGAAAGAACTGAAGTACGCAGCTAATTCCAAAGGATTTAATTTCCCTACAATACAACGCCTGCCTGTCTACATTCTGGCTCTCCAGATAACGGAATACCTTTTCATTCTCCCGCTGTCTGCCAGGATTAAATTGATGGGTAATGGAATCCGCAACAAAACGATAGTGATAAATAGGAAGTTTCTGGTAATCGATCTTCTTTGCTGCTCCGAATACTTCCACGTTAAACACCATGTCATCCAGAACCTTCAGTTCCGTTTGAAACAAAAGGTTGTTTTGCATCAGAAAATCCCTACGGTAAAGCCGATCCCACAGTGCCGATAACGGAACCGATGTTTTGGGAATATTCAGGGGGAAATACAACACACCGTTTCTAAGTTTCTCTATTTCCTTTTTCTCTGTCCACAGCTGCCCGGTTTCAAAATGCTCCCAAGGTGCTTGTGTCTTTCCTTCCTGCCAGGCATCAAAAAGGAGTACATCTGCATCTCTGTGTGCAGCTGCGCATTTCTGCATCCTAAGAATGTTTCCCGGCTCCACCCAGTCGTCGGAATCCACAAACCAAACCCATTCTCCTTTCCCGGCGGACAATCCATCATTCCGCGCCGCTGCCACTCCTCCATTTGCTTTATGCTGCACATGGATAAAATCGTGGCGGGACGCATATTCGTCAGCCAGCTGTCCAGAACCATCTGTGGAGCCATCGTCAATCAGTAGAACCTCAATGCCTCCACCTCCCTGTCTGACAGTCTCCACCAGACTATCCAGACAGGTTCCCAGATATTGTTTCACATTATAAACAGGAACCACGATTGTCAACCACATTTCTTCCATTCCCTTCTACGGATTATAATAAAGCCAAAAGCTGCCATACGCCTTGCTTTTTTTATAGCGGGTCATCAGATAACCCTGGTCATCCTCTGTCGCATATAAGACAACCAGATCCGAAGACTGCAGCTGATCTTTTTCCGCCTCTGAAACAAGTACAATATCCTCGTCTCTTAATAGAAATTGAAGGCTGGAAATAAAAACATCATCCTCTGTATTATGATAGGAAACTAATCTCCTGCCCTCAGCAATTTTTTCCTCAAGTTCTTCTGCAAGGTACGCATTTCCGTAGGATACACGATTATAGGGGTAAGTAAACTGTTCGCAAAGCATAATGCCCAACACAACCTCCACCCCAACAATCGCCCACAATACCTGCTCCCATCCCGGCTTACGGCTGCACAAAAAGAACACCAGCCAGACAAGCAGCATGAGAATGAAATCAGCGAGAAATGCCCACCAGAAAAAAGTATCCGGACGAAAGGGCACAAATTTCAGTGCATAGCATAAGCCAGGAATGAAATAACCACCATGAAGATTGGTGATATGATGGGTTTCTATCACACTCTCCAACAACCAGGTAGTCCCCAGATGAAACATTAAAATTGTCGTCATGGCAGCTACACACTTAGACACCTTCCGACAAATAAGGAACAACTCATGGAGTCCAAGCAACATCACAATGGGTAAAATAAACTCGTCATATCTTCCGTAGACCAGGCTGTCAATCCGTCCGTATTCTTTGCAATAAATAGCATTAATCAGAATCTCCCCTGCAACAGCCAGAAACAGAAACAGATAAAAATAGAACTTCTTTCCCCTGCTTTTTCCTTCTCTCACGGATTGAAGGATACGGCGCAGCATAAAGGCACAGCCCAGATAAAAAGTTCCAAAGGTTGACATTCCCAGATAATAAATCTTTCCAACCAGACTCACAAGAAATGCTTTCATTCCCTCTTTGGTAAAAATCGCTGCTATTTTGCTCCACTGTCCAGCGTAGTCATTAATGGCAAGCTGTTCTGCCCCTGAACCACTATAAATGTGGGTCTGTACGATTCTTTTCAGTAAAACAGTAAATGCCAGGCAAAGCACCAGAGAGAGCAGAAATAGCAGGAACTGTTTTCCTTTTCTGTTCCGCTTTATCATCCTCACAAGCAGGGTACCACAGACGGCAATCATCACGGCTATGGTACGCATGTGTATCATATAGAGAAAGCCTATGGCTGACACTAAAGAAACCAGCCACGGCATCCTTCCTGTATCCAAATACTTTAGCAGTGTAAAGCTTACCAGGCAAAATGCGAAGACAAGCACAATCTCTGCCAGGGTAATCTGCATGTAGAAAATCCAGGTCGGGTAGAAAAGGGCGATTCCGGAAAAGATAATGCGTAGCTCCAGTTTCTTTTTCGGGAAAATAATGGAGACAATCTCCAAAAGCAGGAAGAATGTTCCAATCAGGAGAAACATGTTCATGACAATCGCTGCCCGGTAAGCCGTTACCGGATTGCGAAAGAGAAACAGAACGGGAATCAGAAGAATACTATAGCCATAGGAATAGTACGAGCCCAGGGATGCAATTTTTGACCAATCATATCCTAGAACCCGTGCCGCGGAAGCCCAATATCCAAATTCATCCGGATAGATGATGAATCCATAGATTCTTCCTATCCCGTACATCAATACACAAGTCAGCAGCACAATGCAGAACAAAAGGTCAACCTGTGGTGCTGAGAGTTTATATAGTTTTTTCATCTGATTACTCCAAACTGGAAGCACCTAAGTATTTATTGGTTCATGAAATCAGAATAATGCTGTAAAACAGTGCAAGGATTCCCAACTTCTTTAAGCGCCCCCTCATGCATCCAGGCAACCCTATCACATAACTCTAACAGCGTTTTCTGATCATGGGAAACAATCACAACCGTTCGGTTCTTGTCTTTGATTAAGGATTTCATTTTTGCCAGGCTTTTTTTCCGAAATCGCTCATCTCCGACACTGAGTACCTCGTCCACAAGCATAATATCTGTTTCTAACATGGCGGTAATGGAGAAAGCTAGTTTCGAGTGCATTCCGCTGGAATAGGTTCGAACCGGTCGATCAATAAACTCTCCTAACTCTGCAAAGTCAATGATTTCCTCCATTTTCTCTCGAATGTCTTTTTCTGAAAATCCCAGCAGCATACCAGACAGCATAATATTTTCACGCCCGGATAAAGTTTCTTTAAATCCAACCCCTAGTGCCATCAGTGAAACGGAATGGTTGTGCAAATCAATTTCTCCTGCATTTGGCGAAAAAACCCCTGCAATCGATCGGAGAAGAGTAGATTTGCCACTTCCATTCTTTCCAATCAAGCCCAGGATTCCTCCTTCCTCCACTGAAAAAGAAACATTTTTTACTGCCTCAAACACCACATCTCTCTTTTTTTTTCGCAAAAAGCTGTGTTGTATGGATGTACTATTCAGAATGCGGTATTGAATACAGACATCCTTTAATTCAATCGCATAAGATACTTGACCTTCGCTCATCAGATTACCTTCACATACGCATTTTCATTATGATAAATTGTAACAACCCCTAACAAAGACACTGCAATAGCGACCATTGTCCAGAATAAAAGTCCCACCCAATCAGGGCTTTTTCCGTAGAGTAAAGCATTTCGCATTGTCGAAATCAAAAACGCAATGGGATTGCACTTCTCCAATAGTTTGCCATACGGCTGCGGTATACGTTTTGCTACATTGTAAAAAACACCGGTCATATACATGAGCATAGTCAAAACAATACCTGTAATATAAGCCAGATCATTCACATACACGCCGTAATGCATAAATATCGTTCCTATCCCGAATGTCAGCATGAACAAAATCAGAATAACCGGAATAAACGCAAGGGCATGAATCGTAACCGGCACTTTGAAAAAAATCATCATTACCAGTACAACACCAAAGGAAACCAGCATTTTAAAGCCATACACCAGTAATCTTGATAAATACAGAATATACTTGGGTATATATACTTTCGTGATAATAGCACGATTACTCCGAATAATTGTTACACTGCTGTCAATTCCCCTTCGGAAGAAACTCCACATTGCAAGCCCAATAAAAATAAAAATCGGGAAGTATTTCTCTGAGGCATTGAAAACCACCCCAAAAATCAATGTATAAATCAGCATCATACATAATGGTTCTATCAGCCACCACATCCAATTGAGGAAGGAATTGGCAACCTCAACATGAAGTTCTGCATTTGCAGAACGGATTGCATACGGAGAATACGTATAAAAATCATGTATGATTCGTCTAATGCATCTAGTAAAATCTTTCAATATCATCATCTTTTTCTCGAAAACATAGGAGAAATTCTTTTATCATTTCAGCTTGCCAAGTAAATCTCTCACATACTGTGTGTATCTCCAACTCTTTGTATTCTTGATATGAGCCAGTTCATCCAAAGCTTGAGCTAGCTGGGTTGCATCATCTATTGGCTCACTGTTTTCCTGTTGCGTTTCCTTCAATGGAACAATTTTTTTTGGTTCACAACTCATATCTGCCTCTAGTGCGTTTTGAAGCCATTTCCGTCCACGTAGAATCAACGGATTCAAAATTTCATAAACCTTTTCATAGTCAATCGGAGTTTGAATAATTTCACTCTTGCAAGCTTCCTGAACACTTACGAAAATTCTGTTCACCAAACCTAATGGTGTCAATAAGGATAGCAGTCTATCCAAACCGTAATTTTCGTCCATTCTTCCCTTTATAAAGATAAAATCAATTCTATATAGGATTGCAAAGCACACAGCATGAAAGGAGTCCGTCACGACATATCTGCTATTTGAAAGATAAAACAGCCATTTTTCTACAGAAAGATTTCCCATGAAACTATATACCCAGTTATCAATGTGTGTTTTATCCAGCGCGGCATCAAGCGTTGAACGAATATCCAGATTCTTTTCTTTTGCAATATTCTCAAATCCCTTTTTAAAACCATTGGGATGAATGAAATATGTAAAAAGATACGGATGACAGATTGGCTCTTTTCCGTTTTCTGCTAGGTTGTCATAATTCTTCTTGTCACATAAGAACACAGGGTCTAAATTCCAATCAGCTTTCACTCCAAACTCTCGGCTGCATAAATCAACTCCCGATTGTTCTCTGCATGATATATAATCAAACTGTTGCAATAATTCATTGAATTTCTTTTTCTTTTCTGCAGAACCCGTAAATTCTGACGAACCAAATGAGCTACCATAGGAGATTCTTTTATTCCATGAAGAAACGTAATCAAGTGAATACGACTCAACAGACTCTTCTGACATCAACCGGTAATTCCACACCTGATCTGAACCTAATATAAAGTTTTTGACGCGATGATTTAGTTCTCTTTGTTCTTCCAGTGATTTATGAATTCGTGACACATCATAAAATGGATAAACCTGACTTTGAAACAGATGTTGAACAGGAACATCATAGTGAGGAATATTCGCTCTTCTCTCAACCATGATGGCAGTATATCCCATATCTTTAATCAAGTGGTATAGGGCATAATATGTCATTGCGCCCCCATAGTTTTTGACTGTCCAACAACCAGTAATTGCAACATCAAATTTCCATCCCAGGCAATAATCTACTGCCTTATCAAATGGCATGCCGTCATTCAAGAGGTCAAAGAACCTCTGTCTTGCCAAATGAGCCTTCCTATGCTTTTGTACTCTATTGTATCGTTTTAAGAAAGCCAAGGGCATCTCTTTGCAAAGTGTCGTTTCTCTAAAGATAATAGGAAAAAGTCTTGTTGCTTTTTCGTTATTAACCAATACAGTGCTTACACCATCGGTATATTTCTCCATATTTGAGAATCGATCCGCATTCCAAAAGTCCCCAATGGTGAAATCTCCTTGTCTCCCCGGTTCTGCATATTCACAATTTTCACATGCATTTCCCACAAAAAGCCAATTGAGAAAACCTCGTAAATACGAATCCTTCACTGAATGTCGCATATGAATGGTTCCGTTAGAAAAACTGGTTTCAATACCTGAATAATCCCAACCATACTCCTTCGGTCTGAATCGTACACCGGAAATTTCCTTCCCCTGGGAAAAGCTATCCAGATATGTCCGGTATATTTTCTCGGAGGGAACACCACCACAGAGCAAATCCACCGTCAGTAACTTTTCATTCTGTCTCCCTACCACTCGATATAGTGCGGCCACCTGGCATGGTGTGCCACAAAAAAGAACGACTCGATCCTGTGCAAGATATTCTTTTACTCTGATATAGATATCTCCTGTTTTGCTATATACATATTTAGAACCGCGTAGTTTTGAAAGGTCATCTGCATTATCCACAATAATATGTGATACTCCTCGAAAGTCCTCATCAAATGCAGCTCCGCATACCACGCCCCCCTGTGCTAATGTGTAGTAAGCAAGTGCAGAAAAAGCACCTCCGGAAGAGCTTCGTTTTAAAATATCTTCCTCCATGCGAATAGCAAAACATCTGGGATTCACTGTGTTTGGCTTATCTACAAATAATTGTGTACAGGCATTTACACATTTTCCACAGGATATACACTTTGTTTCATCTATGCTTGGGATTAGGAAACCTTCTTCATCCTCTACCATTGTTATTGCATTCACTGGGCAGCAATTTAGACAGGAGGTACACCCCGAGCACTTTTTCTTCTCTCTCTCCAATTGTTCTGTTACTCTCATACCTTACTCCTTTTCCAGACAAGAAATAACTTTACCGCTCAACTGATTCAGATCGTTATAGTTCCATTTTAATTCCTCATAATTCTTTCCAATTCCCATTTTTTGGAAGGAGCAGAAATCAAAAATATTGGTGTTAAAAAGTTTATACACGGGATAAATTATGATTTTTTTTGCAGAAGAATTACATACAATATCACAAAATCCACTACGAACTGCAACAAAATAGCCTGCATAAGTGACAAAGTTTTCTGCTAATTCCAATCCAAAGGAAACCCTTACTGTTCCTGGAATTTCTCGTTCTCTTCCTGCACAGTTTGTACATACGGTATACCCCTTTTTCTTCAGTTCAGCAGCCAGCTGCTCCCAAAACTGAATCGGATAACCTACTTCTGTGTTTGCATAGGGTGAGAACACTATCGTTCTATGTGGAATAAGCCCATTTTGCTCAAAATACTGCGATAAATATTCTTCTTTTGAATCTACTTGGGGATACCAGAATGTGTCTTTGTAATCCAGTTGAAAATAGACATACTTATACATGTCTAACATGTTGAGTTTATATCCACACATTGTGGGGCTTAGCACATCTGTATAATCCGTTCTTGAGAAAGGAGTTATCAATTTCACATTTTTCCCTTTACCAAACACACGGATAAACTCTGATAGTCTTTTGGATTCTATATCCGACAAAACAATGGCATAAATATTTGGAAATAAGTCTGCCACTTTTTTAGATGCCTTTCCAATAACAGATACATAGACCTTTCCATGACATATTTTGTCTAGATTTCCTTGTAAAAGACCACAAAGAATATATACATCTCCTAATCCGGAATAATCATATACAAATAATTTATCCTTATCTGACATTTCTGCAGATATTCTATGATATACCCTTTCACCCTCCCAGACATGAAAAAATGCGCTGATATAATTTTTCAGGATTTTTACCTTGCGAGTTACCCAGCAACAGTTTCTATCCATCAGATTAACGAAATAGCCCAGGGATTGCATACATAACAGCTTAATATAAACTCCCCCTCTTTGCTGTCCAAATTCAACAAACAAATCGTGGTTAATCTTAAACCCTTCCTTACAAAAAAAATGCCAAAAGTTCTTGTACTCTCTAAAGCTTACCAGTACCGAAAATTCTCTGTCTTTTTGTGCCTTTACGGCTGCATATTGGATAATAGGAACTCCGCAGACTGAGCCTGTATTGATACAATCATATTCATTCGACAATATTCCTGATACCATAGTCTGTTCATTCATAATTATCTTTAGAGCTTCGTATGTATATTCTGTATATCCAAATATATATACGGGCTTTTCTTTCCATTTATCGGAATGAATTAGATTCGTCAATCTGGTTTTCATTTCATGCATTCTTTTGTAGTCCTTGTATATAGTTCTTTCTTTTTACACCTAGAATAGAAATCGCAATGAGTTCTTCGATTGAAACACCTCTTTTATCAATAATGCCTTCGTAATTCCGTCCCGGTATCTTGTGTAAATCAGCAAGAATGATATGATTATTCAATGGTAAAAAAGAAAACCTTATGCACAAGTCATTCATCTCTTCCATTGAAATATGGCGCACAAATGATATTCTGCTGCAAAGATTCTTTACATACTCCAGAGACAACATATCATCATCCGTAACAATGAGAAATTTTTCATTCTCAAAAATAGCTGCTCTGCCCTTCTTCGCATTTTTTTCTTTTACCTTCTCAAATTGTTCTGTAAGAAGATTTATGCTATTGATAATGGTGTGCTCCTCCGAACAAGATGTTTTAGGAATAATCAGGAGAAAGTCGTAAGTTACATCAAAATTACCTTCACGCATAACTTTTTGTAAAGTGTGTCTCGCCGATTTGATTACTTTTATCAATCGAAATGTTTCCATCTTCATCGCTAGAAACCTCCATTATAGAATTCTGTCAATTGATATCTGTTCCACCTCATCGCGCACAGCATGTACTGCATACGCCATCTGCAATCCGCTTGGTTTATCATCATTTAGCAAGATTCTTTCGCCGTAAGGAGCCTCGTATATGATATGGTCATATCTTATACCCTGCTTCTGAAGAAATTGTTCCGTCATTTCCTGATATCTTTTTTCTCGCGATGTAACAATAATTACCATGTCTTCCGGCATAATCTGACTTAGGAACTCTCTTGCTCCTTTAAGAAGAGAGTCCTCTCCGTCCATTTTGTATCCATTATGCTTTACAAGCGTTCCATCCAAGTCCAGTATCCACGTTTTAGGCAGGGTGGACATGACTAATTCCATAGGTTTTCTCCTCTTAGTTTTGCTCCAATTCCTCCACCTGGATGATTTACTTTGAAATCCTCCAGCTGTACACCCATTCGTTTCCCGATTTCCACTGCCATTCCCTGTAGGATAATAAGATAGACACTGGTTGAATTATTCGGCATGATATCCCATTCATCCCCTTCATTTTCCAGAAAAAGTTCCAGTTTGTTATCCACAACCTCTGCACTTTTGCTATTCTTTGAAAAAGTAAGCAACCAGGTATTGGTTCCTCTTTCTTTCAAATAGTTTGCCAAAGTGACCGTCTCTACTGTATTTCCACCCTTGGAAAGAAGAAGGACAATATCCTTTTTCATCACCATGCCCAAATCTCCGTGTACCGCTGTGTTCGTATGAAGAAATCTTGCATCCAGCCCCATGGAGTTCATTGTTCCAACAAATTTTTCACAGATTGGCACATTTTTGCCCAGTCCACTGGCAATGATTTTTCCTCCATTTTTCAGTGCATCAACGCACTCTCCAATCAGTCTTTCATATTCTTCTACCGGTATGGATGCTACTGACTCACCCAGCACATCCATCACATTTTCATAGTATGTAATCATTAGCTTCTCCTCCTAAAGCATCTGCCAAATAGAGCAATCCATTATAAAATGCTCCGCAAATTGAATCATAATCTTCCCATGCATACGTAGTTAGTGATAACCAGACAATAGCATGCAGAATCTTTATCTGTTCTCTATCCGCCCTTGTACCAAGGATTTCGAAAAATGTATCCTCCATGTCTTCCCAATGGTTAGAATCCACCTCAAGCTGAACATCGTTTTCATCAATTGTCAGCCGGAATCGTTTCAAATTAAATTGATCATAATTTCCTACTATGGAGTAATACAATTTAACCCAATCGTATGCAGGATCGCCGTATAGCTCTGTAAATCCAAAATACCCCCTTGGGTCAATCATAACCGGAATGTTTCCATCCTTTAGGAGCATGTTGCTAAAGGTACAATCCCCATGCAGCAGACAAAACTTTTCCGGTTCATACTTTTTTACAAGTGTTTCTATATCTGCTCTGTGATAAAAGATATTAGGACAGTCTTTTCCGTTAATTCGTATAACCGGTTTCTTTGCAAATGGGACTAAATCATAGACCTTTTGCAATCGGTCAAAGGTTTTGCCAATATAAGCCTCATAGTAGCTCTCCGAGTCGGCTTGACAGCCTTCCAGCTTGTGAATTTCCTCAATACATGCTATAAGCTGCTCCAGAATATTTTTCTTTTCATCCTTTGTCAGGTTATACTCGTAAATATTCTTTCCATCAACCTTCTCCATGGTCAGTGGATTGGTGGAATAAATTTTAGGAATATTTTGAAAATTCATCTTTTGTATTTTCAGATACCATGCAATCTCACGGACGCCCAATTTTCGTCCCTGCTCATCAATTCCTTCTTTTATGATGCGGTTTCCGTCCACGACAATACGATTAAATGGTCGGCATTTGGGTGTCTCTAAAGATTCATATTCAGAAAGAACTCCGTATTCCTTGGTTTGGTACATTGGAATTTCACGAAAAGAGATTTGTTTACCGCAAAGCCATCTGACAAATTCTCCTTCATCCGGCAGTCCTGAAAGTCTGTCCTTCCCGTCAAACAGGAAATGTCCCGCCACGCCATGTTCCACACTTGCTTCTTCTGTAAAAACACCATTTTCATATTTCCAGCGGCACCGAAATCCTTTTGAAATTCCAAGATAATTACCAGTCTCTTCGGGTAATTTATATTCTGTCGGTAAAATCAAGTCACACCATGTAAGCATAAAGGCTTTCTTATCCGGAATTTCTTTCAATGCCTGGTTAATGCCGGCACAGGTTCCTTTTATTCCCCTCGCATCAATCATTTCGTATGAAACAGATGCAAAGGCTTGTAGATACCGTGCTAAAGCCTCATACTGATAATCTCCAATAATAAAATATTTTTTATTGGGATATTTTTTGAATAAATGAAATAGCATAGGCAAATTCTGTACCGGAACAAGTGCTTTGGGTTTGTTGGTTGTCAGATGTCCCATTCGCGTTCCTTTACCGCCAGCCTGAACAATGATATAATCAACGTTCATATCTCATTTCCTCTCGTGTTCTCTTTCTTTTATATAAAACATCTAAAAATCTTATCCATGAGATGTTTATATTCGTATTCTTCTTCCTCTAAATTACAAACATCACTTTTTTTCTGTGTTATATTCCGCATCAAAATAGAGTCAATCTCAGCTAATTCCTCTCCATCTGTTGTCAATCCCATAGCGTTTAATCCGCAAAAGTCAATCTCTGTTCTATGGTGGTTAAAATCTAAGCCACTGCCAACTGCCGGATACAAAATCACTTTACGGCATCTGGCTGTGGAAATAATGTCACATAAGCCGCTGCGGATTCCAATGAAATAACCAGCATACTCTAGCAGGGATTTTCCCTGTTCATAAGTGAAAAACAGCCTATCAGCCTGATATCCTTTGGTATTTTTGTTGCATACAAAAACGCAATATCCCCGCTTTCTCAATTCCAGAGTCAGTTCATTCCAAAAAGACACTCTTAGTCCCGTTACCGAATTCGCTTCTGGTGAAATGATTACCGTCCTGCCGCCAGCCACTCCGCGTTCTTCCCATATTTCAGATGGTATTTCGGGGAAACAAGGTAACCGTAACGCTGCTTTTTCATGAAGGTTAAACACATACCACTGATAGGTATCCATGAAATTGAAAGGTGGAACCATCCGGACTCTGCAGCGATTGACATACAGGCTATAGGTCCAGGGAAAAAGAATTGTCATATCCAGTTCTTTTCCTCCCCATAGCATGAAAGCTTTCTCAATACAAAGGGAAAAATATCCTCTTACATAATAGAAAGAAACACCAGGAAAAAGTTTCATAATGGCATGCATCTGTCTGGCATCACCCACAATCAGATAATGCTTTACGTGATTCTCCCGCAGCCAGTTTTCGAAGAGCATTGCCTGTAAATAAATATCCCCTGTAGCACCTCTGGAAAACAATAAGTGTGTCTGCCTTCCATATTTTCTGCGCAGCAGACATATTATTGTCCTTCCGATGAAAGCTGATACACAGGCCGAATAGAATGGTATGTATCTGCGTATCACCTGATTTAGAAACCACCTTGCTCCGTTATAAAGCGTTTTACGCAAGTTTGTAGATGTCATAAATTACAATATCTTTCTTCGTAAATCCTTTTCTTCCTGCCATGTTTACCGCTCCCGTATCATAAGGACAGGTCACAGAAACAAAAGTCCACCTGGATGATTGATTGACCAGTGCATAATAGCTTGCAAATTCTTCCATTTCTATTTCAGAGAGGACAAACGTTTCCAAACCGTGTAAGGATAACTCCTGTAATTTCTCACAGGTCTCCTTACCTTTGCAAAAGGCTATCACATGTTTATATGCGTTCAGCCGAATGTACTCCGGTAGCAGCTGGATTCCCCAGTGGGTAATCTCTTTATCATCTTCCGGGAAAAAAAGATACCGTTCCGCCGGCAATGCTTTTCTCATGCGTTTCCATCTGCGTCGCCCTTGTGCTGCATCGCGTATTTTTAAACTCCAGTTCATGTTCATCCCTGTTTCTTCTATACTCCATCTGTTTCACATGGTACTGTGTATCTGTGAGGATTCTCCGATTGGATGCCATTAAGTCAGATATCAATCCTATCATAAAGGTAAGCACACCAATAATAATTAATGTGCATGCCAGAATTAACGACTGTATGTGTCCGTTTCCTCTTCCTTGAATGAACAGGATTAAAAAACGGATTCCGATTGCAAGTCCAATCAATGTCGGCGGCATGGATAAGTAAGTGAAACACTTTAACGGCTGATACATCATATACGCCCGCAGAATGATGACCATGGATTTCTTGACATAAGACCAGATTCCATGAAACAGTCTGGAAGGGCGTGACTCAGGATTCGTCCGAATTGGGACACTAGTAATGGGTATCTTCTCCCGTCCGGCTTGAACAATCGTTTCCAGTGTATATGTATAATCATTGATTACGTTGATATGCATGGCTGCATCTCTTGTCATGGCGCGAAATCCACTGGGTGCATCGGGAATATCTGTCCCAGATGCCATGCGCACCGCCCAGCTTCCCAAATGCTGGAGTTTCTTTTTTATAAAGGAAAAGTGTTGGGTTTCATCAATCGGTCTGGCTCCTACTACCATATCCGCTTTTCCCTCCAGAATCGGTTGAATCAGTCTCTGTATATCCTGCGCCTGATACTGGTTGTCCGCATCGGTATTAACAATGATATCTGCACCATTTCTAAGGCATCCGTCCAGACCTGCCATGAAACCTCTTGCCAGACCCTTATTCTGTGTGAATCTAATAACATGGTGTACGCCCCATCTGCGAGCTACTTCCGCTGTATTATCAACACTGCCGTCATCTATAATCAGGTATTCAATGGTATCAATTCCATCCAGTTTCCGGGGCAAATCATTCAGCGCTCTCTCCAGTGTTTCTGCCTCGTTGTAGCATGGAATTTGAATGATCAATTTCATAAATTCGTATTTCCTGTCGAAGATTGTCGAACATAAGACCACGCGAATGACCGGCGAATATTTCGCCGGTCTTCGCATGTAGCGCATTATCTTAATACTTTACAACTGCATAGCATCCCAGACCGCCCTTCATGTTGAAGGTAACAGTATTAGGGTCGGTGTCGCAGTCATATAAAACAGAAACTGCTCCACCCTGACGAACGCAAATTACTGCGTAATTTGCATCTGCCTGTACGAAGTTTGTGGGAAGTCCAATGGTAAA
Source organism: uncultured Lachnospiraceae bacterium (assembly GCA_934402515.1). Classification (GTDB taxonomy): domain Bacteria; phylum Bacillota; class Clostridia; order Lachnospirales; family Lachnospiraceae; genus UMGS2037. The sequence goes on along the minus strand of CAKRTZ010000004.1, from coordinate 28,386 downwards.
TGCTACATCTGTGCCATCCGCAGACAGAGGAGCAAATTTACCAGCAGTCATAGCACCAAGGTTGATGTTGACTACAGGTCCCATTGTAGCGCCCAGTGCTGCAGCGGCTGCATTTAAGCTGTCCATTGCAAGATGGCTCTTTTTGGCATCCGTGTCCATCATAATGAGATACGGAGTCTGATTGGCATCTAAACCATAGGCTGCCTTTAACTCTGCAAGAGGTGTTAAAACAACTGCTCCCTGTACGCTCTTCGCGGCATACAGTCCTTTTACGGTAGAAACAGTTTTCACACCATTAATCGTCAGACTCGGAGTGGTGGTAACGACAGCTGCTGCGCCAGACGATGAAGCAGAAGCCTGTGAACTACTAGGAGCAGCACATACGGTCATGGTAGAACCAATAACCAGACAAGCTGCCAGTACTGTGGCAAGGCTTTTTTTGATTGAAAGTCTCTTCATTTGTTTTTCCTCCTTTCTCCTGAACTGCTATTTATAATAGCGCATACCCATTATAGGCTATTGCGAATAGCTTTTCAAGGTTTAAATGCTCTTAATTAGAGAAATTATAAGAAATGAAGGAGAATTTGTATTGAAGAATAGAATTGAAAAGAACTATGGAGACTCTTTACCGGAGCGTTTACAAGAATTACGTGCCTTATCTCAAATGTCACAGGCCGAAATTTCTGAGAAACTGAATATTAGTCGTCAAACTTATTCCCATTATGAGACCGGCCGCATTCAGCCACCTTCTGATATGCTTTGCCAATTAGCTGATTTATTTCATGTTTCAGTAGACACTCTTCTGGGACATAAGGTAGATACCTCATCTTCCTTATATGGTGTTCCTTTTTCTGATATGGATGATTATTTAGAATTTATCACGCGTCCCGATAATCAGAGTCGCTACAGTAAATTGACAGATCAGGAGAAACGGGTTTTATACTATTATTGCAGACTAAATAAACAGAACCAGCGGGATATCCTGTTATTTATGCGAATTAAACTACACAATGAACAATAAAAAATTACCCTGGGTCTGATAGTGACCTAGGGTAATTTTTCATTCTATAGATGCCGGTACTGTTCCGGTAATGATCGTTTTTACACTTTTTATTTGTAATACTCTTCCGGAATCAGAGATAATGCTGCATCATCAGCTACGATGGATACATTCTTATGTAACAGCAGGATAGATGCGGGAACCTCGGGGGTTACCGGTCCAAGAACCGTTTTCTTCACGGCCTCAGCCTTTGCTTCGCCGGTTGCAATCAGGACGATCTTGTCTGCCTGTAAGATATTGCGGATACCCATGGTAACTGCCTGACGAGGTACATCCTCCTCTTTCTCAAACAGACGGGAGTTTGCCTTGATGGTGTTCTCTGTCAGATCTACGATATGGGTTCCCAGTTCAAAGCAGCTGCTGGGCTCGTTAAATCCGATGTGTCCGTTGTTACCGATACCAAGTAACTGCAGATCAATTCCACCTACGGATTTGATAAATGCATCGTAAGCTTCACACTCTGCCTTCATGTCTGCTGCCACACCGTTGGGTACATGGGTGTTTGCCATGTCAATGTTGACTCTGGAGAACAAATGATGTTTCATGAAATAGTGATAGCTCTGATCGTTGTCAGCGGTAAGTCCGATGTACTCATCCAGGTTGACACTGGTTACTTTGGAGAAATCCAGATCTCCTTTTTCATACCACTCTACCAGCTGGTCATAAGCACCGATGGGAGAAGATCCGGTTGCCAGACCCAGTACGCAGTCGGGTTTCATAATGATCTGTGCAGAAATCAGGTTTGCTGCACGACGGCTTACAGCCTTATAATCATTTTCTCTGTAAATTCTCATGTTTTCCATTTTAATAACCATTCCTTTCCATAATCTGTAAATTTTCAAGTGCTTTTGCACTTTGTCATGGTTTTCTCACACTTCTGCTGGTTCTTTGCCAGATTTTATGACATAATTATAGGGATGCTTTCCACAGAAAGTCAAAGGGATTGGGCGAATTAGAATTCATTTTCGTGATTGTTCTGCGCCCCCAATGGCTTCTGTCGTTTACTTTCACAATAAAAAGGAAGGATTACCTATTTGAAATGAATACTCTTTTAGAAAAACAATTTTCCGGAAAAACCGCTCCCGCCGATCTCATCCAGGCCAGATTAAAAGATTTTCCGGGGCAAACCGCCTGTTACTTCGAGAATCTCTGCACCGGTGAAACCGTTTCCTGGCACGCAGAAGATCCCCTTCTCTCTGCCAGCGTGATCAAACTCTTTGTGCTGGCCGCAGCCTTTGAGCAGATGGAACAGGGAATGCTTTCCCGGGAGGAACGAATGGTTCTTCGCGAAGCAGACAAAGTGCCTCCCAGCGGTGCCTTATATTTCTTACATGAGGGAGTGGAATTGACCGTTATGGATCTGTGCCGCCTGATGATCGTATTCAGCGATAATGTTGCCACAAATCTGCTGTGCGACAGGATAGGAATCCCTTATATCCAGGATTTTATGAAACGAACCGGTTTTGAAAAATCCGTTTTGAACCGAAAGATGTTCGATTATGAGAGTGCTAAGAAAGGACTGCAAAATTACGTGACTGCCGCCGAGGTGGGGCGTTTTTTTTCCATGCTTTACCACGAGGAGCTGGTAAGTGCTGCTGCCAGCAGGGAAATGCTTTCCATTCTGAAGGAACAGCAGGTAAACGGTAAGATTCCTTTTTATCTGGAGCGCCTGGATGATGCTCCGGAAATTGCCCATAAAACAGGAGAGGATGAAGGCATCACCAACGATGCAGGCATCGTCTACGGCAAAACACCATTCATCCTCTCACTGCTGGGGAATTCTATAGATACTGCCGCCTATGAAAAGGTCATGCAGGATCTGGCATTGGAATTATATACAAGCCTTTCCCTATGAGGCAAGACCGGCTTTGATTAACTGCCTGCGCACAGCCATACCTACGATCAGGGAAAATACCATCTTGATTAAGTCTACCAGGATAAAGGGTAATACGCAGACCTCCAGGGCATACTGCACGGTACTCTGGGTGGAGATGACGAACCACGCTGTTCCAAACACATAATTGACAGCATCTCCTACGATCATTCCCACAAGAATCATATACCAGCGATTGGGAAATTTCTTAAGGAACAGCCCTACAATCAGAGCCATAAAAAACATACCAATGAGATAACCGCCGGTGGGTCCTGCCACCTTGCCCAGACCGCCTGCTCCGCCGGAAAATACCGGAAGTCCCACTAATCCCAGCAAATAATAGATCACGTAACTCAGGCATCCGAATTTCGTTCCCAATACAAATACGGCAAGGAATACCGCAACCATGGTCAGGGAAATGGGAACCGGTCCGATCTGAATCGAAATCGGTCCGAGAATACACATAATGGCTGCCATCAAGGCACAGGTTATCATCTGGTAGGTGGTCAATTTTTTGTCTGTTTGTTTCATCTTGATTGTTAACCTCTCTGTGTTTATTTTGATAACATTTCGCCATTCAGTATAACACAGAAGGGTCATTTGTCAACCTTATTTTGATTGTCAAGTTGACAATTTTCGTTTTATGGCTGCCACTGTTTCATAATAATTGTGAAGTTTGGTCTGAGGATCATGTTCGAAGTAGTAGGCATAAAGCACATCTACCAGTACCAGAATGGGAAACTGTGGAGAAATCAGAATGCCGGCATCCAGATTTTTGGCAGATGCCACAGGAAACACCAGATCGCATCTGTTTAGCAGTGCCGTATCCTTGCTGGCCGTGATCAGAATCACCTTGGCTCCCTTTTCTCTGGCAGCCCTCACCACCTCAAGGATCTCCGTTGTTTTTCCGCTGAGGGTTATGGCAATTAACAGGGTCTGTTCATTCATGAGTGCTCCGCTCATCTGAATCATCTGGGAGTCGGTCATGGCCTGAATATCCATTCCCAGACGCATAAACCGCAGCTGGAATTCTCTGGCCGCGTAGCCGGAGCTTCCCATCCCGCAAACCAGTACCCGGGAGTGGGTGCTCATCAATACTGCTGCTTTCTCCACCTTCCGCTCATCCAGAAGCTGAAAGCTTTCCTCCATCAGTCTTTCGTAGGTTTTGCGCACCTTGCGGGTCAGTGCGCTGACTCCCTGCTCCTGCATTTCAATTTTCAGTTCTTTTTCATAATCAAAGATAAATTCGCGATAGCCCTTATAGCCACATTTCTTGGCAAAGCGGGATAAGGTTGCCTCCGATACATGCAGTACATTGGAGATATTCTTTGAAGAGAATTCCATCTCTCTCTCATTCTTCAGAAAATAATCCGCAACGGTTCTCTCTACAGAAGTCAACGTATCATACTTTTCCAGTATGTTCTGCTTGCTGGCTCCAAAGCTTTTCATCATTGATTTCCCTCCCGCGGATTATCTGCAGTATTCGTTAAATTCATCAATCACATAGTTCTGGATTTTTTCTGCCAGGGCAGTCGCTTTTCCTCCAATGGGCTGTCCCTTCCACAGGTCTGCCACGGAACAGATATTGGTGGAGCTGGACACGATGACTTCATCGGCCTGTACCAGATCCGTCAGGGTAAAAGCGGTTTCATCCACCGGAATATGCAGGGCTTCGCAGGCCTTGATCAGATGTGCTTTGGCAATTCCCGGCAAAATATACCGGTCGTTGGGATGGGTGCGGAACACTCCGTCCTTCAGGATGGAAATATTGCTGTGGGCACACTCGGTAACCACTTCTCCCCGATGGAATACGCATTCATAGCAGCCCTCCTCCTCCGCTTTCTGCGCTGCCATCACACTGGGAATCAGATTCAGAGTCTTAATATTGCAATGGAGGAAACGGGTATCCTCCATCTCTGTCAGGGCAATCCGCTTGGAATAATCCCGGTCTGCCGCAGGCTTGATCATAATCCAGAGGTTGGAAGGCACATCCCCTTTGGGAAATGCGTGGGAACGCATGGCGGTTCCCCGGGTCTGCTGCCAGTATACCAGCAAATGTTCTCCCTCTACCTTTTCCACCATTTCATATAGCTTTTCCTTTAATTCCTCTTTTGTAAAGGGCAGTTCGATCCGGATCATTCCCGCACTGCGGAAAAAGCGGTCCACATGCTCATCAAGAAAGGCGATCTTATGATTGTGAGCCAATGTGGCTTCATAGACGCCATCCCCGAAATAGCAGACGCGGTCATTCATCGGAACCATCATCTCTTCCAACGGCCCGTAGTTTCCATTATAATACCCTAGTGTTTTCATCATCGTCATATCTCTCCTTAGCAGTTTCCATGAATGTCTTTACGATTCTTCTTAATCAGTCCCTTTTCCTCCAGGAGTTTTAATGCATGCTCCTGCAGCGGATTGATCTTTTCACTGTATACCTGATTTTCATAGTCTACCAGCACGCACCCCAGACGGATAACCAGCCAGAATAAGGGAGATTTTCCCTCCGGAATTTTGGAAAGAATCTCCGGATCTCCATAAAGTTCTATCATTGTCCGAAGATGACTGACCTTGCAGGCATGAAGTTCCCCTCCGGCATCAATCACTGCGGAACAGTATTCTGACATATGCGGTCTGTAAACCTCTATAAATTGTTCAGCTTTCATATTCATCTATATTCCGGTTTATCGGTAGTAGCGGGAGCTGTCCACGTAGCGGGTCTGGGTCTCCACCCCGTCCACATAGGTGGTCAGATAGGTATCCGCCGTGAGTTTCCCAGTATCCACAGCCCAAAGCTTGTACCGGGTTGTTCCGGCATCCGACGCAGCCACATAGATTTTACAGGTTACATAAGCATCCTGCACCTGGGATTGTATGTAAATGGGCTGCATATAATCATTACGGAAAATCAGATCCTTGTAGCCCTGGGAAATTGCAGAATCCATTCCACGCTCCGCATAGTCCACCTTCTGGCTGTGGGGATGTCTCCTGGTAACAGTCACCCCGGCATTCATCAGAGCCTGGTAGATGGTAGTGGAAACCTGGCAGATTCCTCCGCCCACACCATCCGCTTTCTTTCCGTTAATAAACTGGGGAGCCATGCGGTAACCATTCTTTAAAGTGCGGGGGCCAAAGATCGTACTACAGGAAACACTTTCTCCTGCCTTTACCACCCGTTCGCTTAAAGAGCGGGATGCCAGTTTCAGGTTGGTGACCCGGTCCAGCGTACTTCCATGGTAATCGGTGGCAGACTCCCCCGCCAATACATAAGTGACCGGCTGTTCTATTCCATCCACCGGATAGGCCGTAAGATAACGGGCGGAAATCCGCATGGTTACCTGATTGACTCCTTCCGGTGTTCTCGTGTAGGTCATGGCATCATTGATGGCAGACACCTGGGCACATTCCATGGCATACTGACCGCCGGTGAGGGTGTCGGCATCCAGATCCGGTGTGGCCTGTAAGGTCTGAAACGCCAATTCTGCTTCCTCTGCCAGCTGTGCATCCCGGATATACCGTGCCAGATAAGCTACAGCCTCTTCGTTGATCTGATAAATGACATCACCGTCATATCGATAATAAAGATCCGCTGCTGCCTCATCCCCACCGGCTCCTGCATAGGCAAAGGATGGGCCACTGCAGGGTATCTGAAGCAGCTGTGCATTGATCTGCTCCACTGCCTTCTCCACTTCCGACTGTTCTGCGGATGCAAGGGACTGGATCACTGTAAACTGTCCGTTGGTCAAAGTCAGTTCCGCCGGTGTCACCGTCAGAGCAGGGGCTGTTGTGAGGGGTTCTGCCTCCGGATCACCGGCGTTCTCCTCCGCCAGGGCGGTAAGTCCTGTGTTAAAAAACAGGCAGGCACATAATGCTGCGGTAAATATCTTCTTTGCTACATTGGTAAATTTTCTCATAATTTCTCTCTTTTCATCGTCCTACTGTTCGTGATTCCAATGCAGACGGTGCAGTTCTCCCTGCAGCTGCATGTTGGAAAAATGATTCTGCCGCAATGCCTCATAGAGCACGATTGCCACAGAATTGGACAGGTTCAGGGAACGTATATCATCCAACATAGGAATGCGGATGCAGGTGTCCTCATAATCCACCAGAATCTCCTCGGGAATTCCGGCACTCTCCTTGCCAAACATAATAAAGTCATCCGGTCCGAATTCCACATCCGTGTAAACCTGGTGTGCCTTTGTGGTGGCCATCCAGATTTTTACACCGGGATGCTGCTCCCTGAATTCGTTAAAATCCACATAGCGGGTCACGTTAAGCTTCGGCCAGTAGTCCATTCCGGCACGTTTGATGCTTTTCTCATCCAGGTGAAAGCCCAGGGGCTCGATCAGATGAAGTGCAGAACCTGTTGCCACACAGGTTCTGCCTATATTTCCGGTATTTGCCGGGATTTCCGGCTGATGTAATACAATGTTCATGTTACTGATTTTCCTTTTCTGCCCGAAGCCGCTGGATAAAATGCGACAGACGGCCTAAAGCAAGTTTCAGATTCTCCAGAGAGTAAGCATAGGAAATACGCAGATAACCCTCTCCACAGTCACCGAATGCCGTTCCCGGAACCACTGCCACTTTTTCCTCCTGCAGCAGTCTGGTGGCAAACTCATCGCTGGTCATGCCAAACTCCTTAATGCTGGGGAATACATAAAAGGCTCCATAGGGCTCAAAGCACTCCAGTCCCATCTCCTTAAAGGCATGCATCAGATAGCGTCTCCTCTGGTTGTACGCCTCCCGCATCTCCTGCACATCCTCGTCTCCGTTTTTCAGAGCTTCCACTGCTGCATACTGACTGGTGGTGGGGGCACACATAATGGCAAACTGATGGATTTTCAGCATCTGATCCATAATAACCCGTGGTCCGCAGGCATAGCCCAGACGCCAGCCGGTCATGGCATAAGCCTTGGAAAATCCATTAATCAGAATGGTGCGCTCCTTCATGCCCGGCAAGGACACAATGGAGACATGTTTTCCTTTATAGGTCAGCTCCCCATAGATCTCATCGGAAATGACATAGAGATCTTTTTCTACGACGATCTCGGCAATAGCCTCCAGATCTTCCTTCTCCATAATGGCTCCGGTAGGATTGTTGGGGAACGGGAGAATCAGAATCTTGGTTTTGTCTGTAATGGCATCCCGCAGTTCCCGGGCGGTAAGGCGGAACTCATTTTCCTCTTTCAGATTGATAAAAACAGGAACGCCGTCCGCCAGTACGGTACAGGGCTCATAGGATACATAGCTGGGCTGGGGAATCAACACCTCATCCCCGGGATTGAGCATGGCACGCAATGCCAGATCAATTGCTTCCGAGCCTCCTACCGTGATGAAAATCTCATGATTATAGTCATACTGGACTCCCTGGCTTCGCAGCATATAGGCTGCAATTTCTTTTTTCAGGTCTTTCAGACCGGAATTGGAGGTATAGAAGGTACGCCCCTTTTCCAGGGAGTAAATACCCTCATCGCGGATGTGCCAGGGTGTATCAAAGTCCGGTTCACCCACGCCCAGGGAGATGGCATCCTCCATCTCATTGACGATATCAAAAAATTTGCGGATGCCGGAAGGTTTAATCTCAATTACTTTATCGGAAAGCGGGTTTCTCATCAGGGAGTCACCTTCTCTCTCAGATCCTCCTCCTCAGCCAGGATGGTACCGTGATCTTTGTATTTTTTCAGAATAAAATGGGTCGCGGTGCTCAAAACCTGATCCAGGGTGGAAAGTTTCTCGGAAACGAAGGTGGAAACCTGTTTCAGGGTCTTTCCCTCCAGGGTTACCAGCAGATCATAACCACCGGAAATCAGATAAACTGCATGTACCTCCGGATACTTGTAAATGCGCTCCGCCACACTGTCAAAGCCCTGTCCGCGCTGAGGTGTCACACGTACCTCAATCAATGCATTGACTCTCTCCACACTGGTTTTCTCCCAGTTGATCAGAGTGTGATAACCACAGATGATTCCCTCTGCCTCCAGAGCCGCCAGCTCATTGACCACATCAATCTCCGTCACTCCCAGAATCACAGCCAGTTCCTTCAGATCCATACGGCTGTTTTTCTCAATAATACGCAATAATTCTTCTCTCATAACAATACCCAAACCTTTCCCTTTATGCCAGGGCAAAAGCGCGATAAAGCTCATCCGTCTTGCCCGGCTCCAGATATCTTGTTTCCTCTTCATTCACGATAATGCGGTCATGTCCCTGCATGGTGTGTCCCACCACCGCAGCGGCAATTCCTTTCTCTCCCAGCGTTTCCACAATGACCGGGCCATCTTTGGAAAGCATGACCAGCGTTCCCCCGGATAAAAGCTCATAGGGATTTACATCCAGGAAATTGCAGATCTCAATGGTTTCCTGCCGTACCGGAAGTGCTTTTAGATTTACGGAAAGTCCAACCCCTGTCTCCTCGGCCAGATTCCAGAGAGCTTTGAAAATTCCTCCCTCTCCGGCTGTCAGACCCAGACAATGATTGGACAAAACGGCGGTTGCAGCCTCCGGAATCCAGTTTAATTCTTCCGACAGTTTCTGTGCCGCCTGTATCATACGCACCGGATATCTGGTTCGCAGCTGTTCCTCTTTCTCATATGCCAGAAGCATGCTTCCCTCGGCACCGCAAAAGCCCGCCACGATCAGATCCTGTTCCTCAGGCTTACCCGCGACTGCAAAGCTGCTTCTGCACACACCGCCAATGGTAACCTGGATCAGTACCTCACTGACTCCCGGACATACCCGGGCATTTACCTGTCCCAGGGGCAGCCCGGCTTTGGCACAGTTTTCATCCATGCGGCGCACCAGACGGCGCAGTGTGTCCTCTGGTGTCTCCATGGGAAGAAGAAGCTGAAAATCTGTTTCTTTCATCTCCATGCCGGCAACAGCTGCCTGATCCACTGCCGTCTGCAGGGTTCTGTCCAGGATGTCATAAACAGAAAAATGCCGGCATTTCCCCTGCTGGTAGACGCAGGAGGACGCAAAAACGGCGCAGAAATCCCCTGCGCCTGTTTTTTTCACACGTTTTGCCGTTTTTATCTGTTTGTGAATGGAACGTGTCTCCACATTCCCTGTCACGTTTCCTGGTTTCATATCTCTGTCCATCTCTGAACCTTACGGTTCATCCTTATTGGGCTGCTCCACCGGCATCTGCAGGCGTTTCCGTCACAGCCGGAGTCTGTTCTCCTGTGGCAGGAAGGGGCACTGCCGCCTGCTGTGCTGCCTGAATAGCCGCTGCAGTTGCCTTTACCTGATCGATGCTTCCGGTGGCAATCGCCGCCATTATCTGATTATATGCGTTGGGATCGCCTGTGGCTACTCCCACTGTTGCCTGTCTGGGCGTTGCTTTGTAGCTGCTGCTGTTGATCTGCGTGCGCTCCGTCTGTTCGCCGTCCACCGTAACGACTTTCCACAGCTGTGCCTTATAGCCGATATGGGCAGACTGTGTGGCCACAAATCCGATGGGTTTGGACGCATCGGTAAAGATCTTCTCCTCCGCCGGTACGTTTTTCTCCAGCACTACGCTCTCGAAACGGATTTTACGGTTGGCCGGTCTGGTCTCCACCCCATAAATGGTAAAGGTAATGGTTTTATTCTCCGTGATTCCCTCAATATAAATGGGGTAGTCCGTGTTGTTGGTAAATTTCAGATCCTTGCCGGAATCCCAGGCAATGGCCGCATCCGCGGAGGGATCCACATAGCTGACAATCATGGAATGATTATAACGCTCATCCACCTGCAGCTCCGACAGCAATACTGCATTGTAAAGGGTGGTGGATACCTGACAGATTCCTCCGCCCAGACTGTCTACCACCTGGCCATTGAGATAAGAGCCTGCCATATAATATCCGTTGGACACGCTGAAAGGAGTCACTGCCTCCCCAACAGAAAAGGTCTCTCCGGGATAAATCGTCGCTCCGTTGATATGCTTACAGCCGGTGGCGATATTTCCACAACGGTTGGCATTGGAGGACTTGTAACTGGTGGTAAAGGTTCCCAGTACATCCTTTACTTTCGCCAGGGTGTCCGCAGAGCCCTCCGGCTCATCCATAATAACCACCAGATCAATGCTGTCATCCTGATGATTCCAGGTATTCCGGATATAATCGGACACGGCCTGCACGGAGGCATCCACATCCAGCTTGTAACCAATCTGCCCATCTTCAATCACAAACTCTCCGTCTACGCGGGTGAGATGTGCATTGACTGCGGGGATATCAAAAGAAGCACATTGCTCCTCCAAAAGGCTTTTTAAGGTTCCCTGATTGATTTCTACCTTAATCGGATAGACTTTATTCTCCGTCTGTAAATCCTTGCGGGCTTTGTACCGCGCAATAAGGCTTCCCTCTTTTCCAAGGGATACTGCCTCTTCAATGATTCCCGGATTTGCCCAGTTTAACTGAAGCTCCGATGCCGGTACCGTTACCTCATTTCCCTGTACTGCCATCAGTGTGATCTGTTTCTCACCTAAGGCCGTCACATAGGTCTGTACGGTATCCTTTGCCTGGGAAACGGTCATTCCGGAAAGCTCGAGTTCTCCGGCGTAAACGCCCTCCGCTATGAAATCCTCTTCCTGCGCCTGCACCTTGTCCGTCTGCAGTCCGGTCACCAACAAAGCCGCTGCAATCACGGCTATTACGCTGCTCCCGATCCATTTTTTCATAATTTTTCCTCTTATTTACCCGACCTTGAATTTCTAAAACATATATGCTAGAGTGGTTACTAACATAGCAAGCACAACTACGACAATAATCACAGAAGAAAGAATTCTTTTGGTCTTGGAACTATGCATATTAAACAACAAAAATCACCTACTTTTCGCTCTTTCTAAATCTTTATCGAAAGGATATTATAAATGAATTTCCCTTTTTTGGCAAGCACCATCATCCTCTGTCTCCTGTTAAACAGTCTGTTCCGGAAAAACAGCAGGAAGGCAGAAAAACAGGAGGAAAACTTCTGGGACAGAGAACGCCGCGCCAACCTGGTACGCCGTCAGCCCCTGGATCAGTTAAATTATATTACCGTCCCTCTGGAGTCCTTTCCCACCGGGCTTCTCGCGGAGGACGAGGAGGTTGCAGACTGTATCCATACCATCCAGCACCTCTCTCAGGAAAAAATCGTCAATTTCACCGGCTATACCAATACGGATTTAAAACTGGAATACGGTGCGCCCAATATCAATCTTCTGACACAGTACGACCAGAATTATACCTTACTTGTACGCACCCTGCAAAAGTGGGCGGAACTCCTGCTCAGTGCCGGCTATGAAGCCCAGGCTGTCATCCTGATGGAATTTGCCGTCCAGACCGGCACCGATGTGCGCCGCACCTACTACGCGCTGGCCGATTATTATCGTTCCTCGGGCAATACCCAGGGAATCCGTTCCCTGCTTCAGACCGCCCAGCAACTCCGCTCCCTGAACCGGGAGCCTATCGTCCGTACTCTGCAAGAATCTTATCTGTAAAACGGCTGGCCTCATTGCGGGTCAGCATTTCCACATTATAGTCCACATCCAGTTTATGCTTGTCTATCAAAGCATATAACCGCTCTTTTTGGCGCTGTGTAACCGGTGTCTCTTTTTTTACCTTGTAAACCAGCTGTTCCGGTTTATACTCCGCATCCACCGGGAAGTCCTGACACAGACGGTGATAAAGCTCCATAGTGGCGCTGGCATCCGCCAGGGCATCATGGGCACGATGCGAAATCCCATAATGCTTACAGAGAAAGGGGAGACTGCGGCTCTCCAATTCCGGAAGAAATCTTCTGGCAATCTTCAGGGTATCCATTCCCTGCCGCTCAAAGGGATATCCCCCATTTACCGCTGCTCTTTTCAGAAAGGAATAATCAAAGATTACATGGTGCCCCAGCAGGACCTCTTCCCCTGCAAATGCCAGAAATTCCGGTAAGACGTCCCCGATAACAGGCGCATCCGCCACTGTCTTATCCCTAATCCCGGTAAGTTCGGTGATCCGCTCACTGATTTTCCGTCCGGGGTTTACATAAGTTTGGAAGGTGTCCGTCACTTCGCCGTCCCTGACCCGCAGGGCTCCGATCTGGATAATTTTATCCATCCGGGGATCCAGTCCTGTGGTCTCGATGTCAACAGAAAGGTATGTAGTCAGCATGGCAGTTCCACCTCCCGGGCATTACCTGTCAGCGGGTCTCTTTCCCTGTAATCAAACAAAATCATTTTCCCATAGAGAGGCTCTACATGGGTCATGCGCTCCATCTGTCTGGCATTGTACTCTGTGTAAGCGGAAAGCATCCGGGGACTTTCCTCTTCTTTTTTGAAAAACCCGCGAAGGCACTCTCTCTGTGATGGCGACAGTCTTTCCTCCGGGGAAAAATCCGGCCTTTTCTTTAAATTTTCCCTGCTGTACATATCATGTAACAGCAGATCCCGGAATAGTTCCTCTTCTCCCGGACATTGCTCTACGGCAAAAACAAACAGTACATCATACCGATAGCTTCTGGCCGGTGTCCGGACAAAATATCCGTTGCGCTCATAAAACCCGGCCAACTGTTCATAAAGTGCAAAGGGTGTGGAAAACTTTGTCTCCAGCCTGCTCAGTGTGTGTACAAACTGGTTACTGTTGTAATAGATTTCCACCATTTCCTCGATTTTTTTCAGCCTGCGAAGCTCCGCATAGGTGATCCATTTCGAGTATAACACTTCATAAGGCGGTTTTTCTGTGTAATTTATTCCAAATTCCTCAGCCCGCTCATGCATGGGGGATCCCTTGAGAACTTTTAAGAACCCCAGCTGCAGCTGTTCCGGATGCATCCCATATACCTGATTAAAGGAATTCTGAAAGCTTTCATAATCTTCATAGGGCAGACCTGCTATGAGATCCAGATGGATATGAATGTTATGCCCCCCATGAAGTCTGCTGACCACCTGCTGTAACCGCTCCAGTCTCATAGGTCTTTGAATTGCCTGTAAAGTCCGGGGATTGGTGGACTGTACTCCGATTTCCAGCTGAGCCAGTCCCGGGCGGAGCCGTCCCAGCACCTGCAGTTCTTCCTCATCCAGAATCTCTGCCGCAATCTCAAAGTGGAAATTTGTGACACCATTGTCATGTTCTTCCAGATAACGCCAGATTTCCAATGCATGCTCCCGGTTGCAGTTAAAGGTTCGATCCACCAGTTTCACCTGGTGGACTCTGTGATCCAGGAAAAACTGCAACTCCTGCTTCACCACGGACAGATCACGTAAACGCACCTGCTTATCAATGGAAGACAGGCAATAGCTGCAACGATAGGGGCAGCCCCTGGCCGTCTCATAATAAATGATCCGGTTGGTGAAATCCTCCAGATTTCCATAAAGGAAGGGCAGCGTGGTCATATCGGTGAGAGGTCTGGGCTGTCCCGTGACAATCTCTCCGGTCCGGTTACGGCAGATGGTTCCCGGAAGGCCGATGGGATCTCCTCCCGCCAGATAAGTTTCCAACACTTCCCGGAAAGTAACCTCCCCCTCCCCGATCATCACGCCGGTGATCTGGGGATACTTCTGTAAAATCTCCGCGGCATCATAGGACACTTCCGGCCCTCCGATCCAGATGGGAACCTGGGGCATCAGCTTATGGAATTCCACCAGCACATCCTGAATCATGATCCAGTTCCAGATATAACAGGAAAATCCCACCGCGTCCGGCTGACGCTGATACAGGTCTGCAAGAATGTCCTCCTCCTGGTGGTTGATGGTATACTCCGCGATCTCCACGTGCTCTCTCTCCGATTCAGGAACACAGGCACGCATACTGTATAATCCCGGATTGGAATGTATATATTTTGCATTAAAAGCGGCTAATAAAAATTTCATCTGTTTCGTATGCATATAGGGAGGATGAATCTCCATTCATCCTCCCTATATTCTTATCATCCTCTGCTGTTATATGTTCTTTATTTGTCTCCCAGCTCTGCCCACACCTTTTCCAGATCCTCACGAATCTTTAACTTCTGGGGGCAGGCCTTTTCACATTTACCACACTTGATACAATGATCAGGCTTCTCCGATGCCGGCATATTGTTCCATTCCCGGGACACTGCGTCAAAATTCTGATAAATATGATAATTATTCCAGATCTTAAAGCATCCGGGAATATTGACTCCTGCAGGACAGGGCATACAGTAACGGCATCCGGTACAGCCATTCTGTACGCGGGCCTCCAGTGTTTCCACCACTTCCTGGATAGCTGCCTGCTCTTTGTCACTTAAGGGAACAAAGTTCTCAAAGGTTGCAAGGTTGTCATCCACCTGTTCCATTGTGGTCATTCCGCTGAGAATGACTTTTACGTTGGGAAGAGAACCAACCCAGCGCAAAGCATAGGAGGCTACGCTTGCTTTTGCATCTAAGGCATGGAACTTATCATTGATATCCTCAGAGAAGCCTGCCAGCAGTCCTCCCTTTACCGGTTCCATAATAACCAGAGGAACCTTCTTCTGTACGGTGAGCTCATAGCCTTTCAGTCCTGCCTGCTCATTTACATCTTTATAGTTGAGTTGGAGCTGGCAGAAGTCCCAATCTTTATAATTGAGGATTTCCTCCAGCACTTCGTAATCATCATGGAAAGAAAATCCGAAGTTCCGGATGCGTCCTTCCGCTTTCAGCTGTTCACAGTAGTCCACTACACCCAGTTCTACCATGGCACGCCATTTGTCTTTATTCAGCGCATGCAGCAGATAATAATCGATATAATCGGTCTGCAGACGTTCACACTGTTCCTCAAAAAATCTCTTTGCATCCTCCACGGAATTTACCAGCCATACCGGCAGCTTCGTTGCAAGATACAGGCTGCTGCGATGGTATTTCTTCAGTGCCTTTCCCAGAAAGGGCTCACTTTTTCCGTTGTGATAAGGATATGCCGTGTCAATATAGTTGACTCCGGCTGCAATTGCCTTGTCCAGCATTTTCTGTGCTTCCGGCTCGTCAATCTCTCCGTCTGCGGTCTGGGGAAATCTCATGCATCCAAATCCAAGTAAGGATGTTTTATTCCCGCTCTTCATCTCCCGATATTCCATTGTTTTCAGCCTCTTCTGACATTATTTCTTCTGTTTCCGCCGGGGACTGTTCAGGCTCTTTTTCTTCCCTGGGTACCTCAACGGCCTCCTCATTGGATTTTTCCAATTGGAATCTTCCCACGACCTCACTCAGGGTCCCGGCGATCACTTCCTGATCCTCAGACATCTTGGAAATATCCTCCACTACACCCGACACCACACTGACAGAGTTCATGATCTTGCTGCTGATGTTGGCGGTATTCTGTGTGGACTCCGCAATGTTCTGAATGGCATTGGTAACCTCTGTCATGATCTGGCGGATATTGTCCGCCATCTCAGAAATTCTGGAGGAAGTGTGATCGATGGTGGTTGCATCCTCTCCATACTGTCTGGCTACGGATACAAAATTATCATAGTCGGGTTTTACCCGTGTCTCAATAAACTTTAACAGTTCATTGGAATCTACCGTCAGCTCCTTTACGGAATCCTGTACCTGGTCGACAGTCTGCTGAATTCCCTGTACCGCGGAGCTGGTTTCATTTGCCAGTTTACCGATCTCGGTGGCAACTACGGCAAAGCCACGGCCCTGTTCTCCGGCTCTGGCTGCCTCGATGGAGGCATTCAATGCTAACAGATTGATCTGCTCGGCAATGCCGGAAATTGTTTCTGCCATCTGTCCGATGTTCTGTACCACATCCGTATTGCGGATACTGGTCTCCAGGCGGCTCTTAAACTGCTCGGTAATATTGCCTGCCTCCGCAAAGGATTTCTCGCTGCTCTTGCCGATCTCATCCGCACGGGAACGGACTTCTTTGGCCATCTGCAGGCTCTTCTCCGTCTCTCCGGCAAGTACGTTGACAGAGGATTCCACCTCTTCCGTAGAGGCATTCAACTGCTCTGTGGCAGCACTGGCGTTCATCATATCCTCATTGACGCCACTCATATAGTTTTCAATCTGTTTAAACTGCTCTGATAATTCCACAGAGGAGTTATTCAAGAGATTGCTGGATTCATTGATCTGAAGTGCGCGGTCACGAATGTTACCGATTACCTCTTTGTTGCTGTCGTACATGTTATTCAGGGAGGTACTCATGCGTGCCAGCTCATCCTTACCGTTCACCTTCAGGTCATCTACCGTGAAGTCGCCTTCCGCAAGCGTGGAAGCAAATACATCCACTTTTCTGATTCTGCGGGATACATTGGAAATTTTTACGATGATGACAAGTGCGGAAATTACCAATGCAATCACGCAGACAGCTGCCAGAATAAGGCACATCTGGGTAATAGGCTGCATGATTTCCGACTGTGGCATAAGCACCAGAAGTTTCCAACCGGTGTCCTCAAAAGTATCATAATAAACATTATAGGCAGCAAGTCCTTCTATGTAGGTAGTAAGTCCGCTTGTTCCGGCACAGATCTCGGATCCGGCCTGTGCAAAGGACGCATTCTCGGAATCCATAATGGAAACCTGTCCCTGGATCAATGCATCATCCACACCACCGATATAGTGCCCATCCGCGGTAAGCAGAATGGCGTTTCCACTGTCTCCTACCTGAATGGAATTTACGATATCCTGAATCTGATCCATCATGATATCAATCGTGATGCATCCGATATACGAACCCGAGGAATACAGGGGAACCGTACATCTCGAAATCATCAAATCCAGCTCCTCGTCATAATAGGGCTTACCAACTACCACATCCGTGGAATTTTTTGCCTGTACATAGAAATCCTGGTTATGATAATCATATTCCTCTGTCATGAATTCATCTGTATTCTGCACTTCATCCCCACTTCGATATACATAAGGAGCAACATACTGTTTATATTTATTATAAACAAAAGGCTCAAACCAAAGACCGGCGCTATACACAAAATCATTCTGCCGGATCATATTGGAAAGCATTCTCTGATAAATAGGAAGGCTGTTGATGCTGTAAGTCGTCTCTACTACGCTGGCGGCTGTATGTGCCGTTGCCGTAATACGTTTAATGTAAGCATCAATATGTCCCTTCTCCGCATCCAACTCTGAAGTCATGTGCTGGGAAATCTGGGATTCAATTAAATTCTTGCTGGTGCTTGCCGATACAACGGTCAGAATTGCCATGGCAATGATAATGACAGGCAAAATAAGAGCCAGCATACCAGTGCTTATTCGTTTAAACTTCATATCTTCGTCCTCCTCCTGAGTAAGTCCCTTGCAAAATCGTCAGAAATATTATAGTGTAAATTGTCTAAATATTCAATATGTTGGCTCTTATTTTTAGTATGTTTTTATTTTTTTCATTTCTTTGGTATCTTTCACAAATCCGGCTATCTATTGGTTCTCCTCAGGATATAATGCTTCTGCCCTTGCCAGTGCTTCATCTATGTGGCTGCAGAAGTTTTCCTCGCCCACCAGTTCCACAAAGCCATCTTTTTGCAGGGAATGCATGGGCTGTTCATTCACATGGGAGAATATCAGCGTAATACCACGGTTGACACATTTTTCATATAAATTCTCCAAAGCGTTGATGGCTGTGGCATCCAGGGCAGGCACGCTGCGCATACGGAGAATCAGTACTTTCGTATAGTCTTTGGGACTAATGTCCAGGAGCTGATCCGCCGCTCCGAAGAACAGGGGACCACTGATTTCATAGACACGGACATGTTTCGACACCTTGCGCAGGGAAAGGCTGTCCGGATCATCGTCATCGTCCAAATATTTCCAACTGTGGATATCGGTTTCATCGCTCATGCGTTTCATGAATAACAGGCATGCCAGGATCATGCCGATCTCAATGGCAACCACCAGATCAAAGAGAACCGTAAGGGCAAAAGTGGTTACCAACACCACAATATCACTCTTGGGAGCATGTTTTACCAGATGAACGAAGGGACGCCACTGGCACATATTGTAAGCAACCATGAAAAGAATGGCTGCAATGGCAGGCATGGGGATCAGGCCGGCATAAGGCATGAGAACCACCAGCACCAACAGAAGGGTCACAGAATGAACCATGCCGGCAATGGGGGTGCGGCCGCCATTTTTTACATTGGCTGCGGTACGGGCAATGGCACCGGTTGCCGGGATTCCTCCAAAGAGTGCGGAACCGATATTGCCGATTCCCTGTGCCACCAGTTCCATGTTGGAGCGGTGTCTGGAATTTACCATACTGTCCGCCACCACGCAGGAGAGCAGCGATTCAATCGCTGCCAGAATGGCGATGGTAAAAGCATCGGGGAGCATTTCTCCGATGATTTCGTGGTTGAATTGAGGTAACGCAAAGGTGGGTAATTTATTGCTGATGGTGTAAAGGTCGCCAATCGTGTTCACCTGCATGCCCAGTCCTTTTACCATGAGAATTCCCACAAGAATAGCGATGAGGGAGCCGGGAATTTTCTCGCTGACCCTGGGCCATACAATAAGAACCGCCAGACAGACAGCGCCTACAAGAAACGCCTGCCAGTTAAAGGTGCCGATATTGGCACAGACAGCTTTCAGCTTGTCCATGGTTTCGATAGGGGCTTCTCCATTCTGATAGGAGATTCCCATGAAATCCTTGAGCTGGCCAATCACGATAGTCACGGCGATACCGGCGGTAAATCCGGTGGTGATAGGATAGGGAATGAATTTGATCAGACTTCCCATATGGCAAAGACCCATGACAATGAGAATGATACCTGCCATAACAGTGGCAACCACCAGTCCATCCATGCCATGCTGTGCCACAATGCCTGCCACGATGGTGGCGAAGGCGGCAGTAGGACCTGCTATCTGGACACGGCTTCCGCCGAAGAATGAAATCAGAAAGCCGGCAACGATGGCAGTGTAGATACCCTGCTCAGGGCCTACGCCGGATGCCAGAGCCAATGCGATGGACAGGGGCAGTGCAATAATCGCCACGATGATGCCAGCCACCACATCCTTCACAAACTGCTCTTTCGTGTAAGTTTTCATTACCGAAAAAAGCTTGGGTTTCAGTTTTTCCATAATCTTCTCTCCTCATAAAAATTGCCTGCGGCGAGTCGTGTCAACGACATGATTCATTTTCGCCGCAGTGCGCTCCTTTGGGAGCGCACGACGGGTTTGATTATAGCACTACCGCGGAGATTTACAAGGGAAAATAAAGTTTGGAATCACATATTGCCC
The DNA here is from genome assembly GCA_934402515.1 of uncultured Lachnospiraceae bacterium. Taxonomy (GTDB): domain Bacteria; phylum Bacillota; class Clostridia; order Lachnospirales; family Lachnospiraceae; genus UMGS2037. The sequence continues at coordinate 8,325 of CAKRTZ010000004.1, read as the reverse complement.
AATTTAATGGTTTCATAATAATAGAAAGCAAATTGGCATATTCTATCTTTAATGGATTGAAGGTATGGAAAGGAACATCTTTTATGGAAATGACATTGCGCTGGTACGGCAGCAAGTTTGACACCGTAACCTTAAAACAAATACGACAAATTCCGGGAGTAAGGGGCGTCATCACCACTCTGTATGACACAAAGCCCGGTGAAATCTGGGAATTATCGGACATTCTGGCTCTGAAAAAAGAGGTGGAGGATGGGGGACTGCACATCTTTGGTATTGAAAGTGTAAACATCCATGAGGCTATCAAGGCAGGGACACCGGATCGTGACCGGTATATTGCCAATTACATTCAGACATTGGAGCATTTGGGTCAGGCTGACATTCATCTGGTGTGCTACAACTTTATGCCGGTTTTCGACTGGACAAGAACAGAACTGGCAAGAGTGCGTCCCGACGGTTCCACGGTTCTTGCCTACACCCAGGAGGCGGTAGATGCCCTGAACCCGGAAAAAATGTTTTCTTCCATCTCCGGTGACATGAACGGCAGTATCATGCCGGGCTGGGAGCCGGACCGGATGGAACACATTAAGGAACTGTTTGCCCTGTATGAGAATGTGGATGAGGAAATGCTGTTTGGGAATCTGAAATATTTTCTGGAAAAAATCATGCCGGTGTGTGACCGGTACGACATCCGGATGGCAATTCATCCGGACGATCCCGCATGGAGCGTTTTCGGTCTTCCCCGTATCATCACCAACAAGGCAAATATCCTCCGTATGATGAAGATGGTGGACAACCCTCACAACGGCGTCGCCTTCTGTTCCGGTTCCTATGGTACCAATCCGGAAAATGATCTGCCGGACATGATCCGCTCCCTGAAGGGAAGAGTGCATTTTGCCCATGTGCGTAACCTGAGGTTCAACTCTCCCACGGATTTTGAGGAAGCTGCCCATCTTTCCAGCGATGGTTCCTTTGATATGTACGAAATTATGCTGGCACTTTACAATATCGGTTTCGACGGGCCGATCCGGCCTGACCACGGACGCATGATCTGGGATGAAGTGGCCATGCCCGGCTATGGTTTATATGACCGTGCATTGGGAGCAGCCTATCTCAACGGACTCTGGGAGGCCATCTGTAAATTCCACGACCGCCAGTCATAAATTCCTATTTGGAGGTAACGCGGATGCCAAGTACTAAAGCACTTGGGAATCTGCAGATTATGGAAAGGCATGGTATTAAAATGAAATTAACATTAGAGGGATTAAAGGATAAGGATAGCTGGAAGGAAGCAGGCTATGCTCTGCCTGAATTTGACCATGAAAAGGTACGGAATGCCACCATGGAGGCTCCCACCTGGATCCATTTCGGTGCGGGAAACATTTTCCGTGCCTTTCAGGCAAATGTGCTGCAGACTATTCTTAATAAGGACGAAGATGCCAAAGGTTTAATTGCGGTGGAGGGCTACGACTATGAAATCATTGAAAAGATGTACCGGCCCCATGATAACCTTTCCATTCTTGCTACGCTGAAGGCAGATGGCACGGTGACAAAAGCCGTGGTGGGAAGCATTGTGGAATCCCTGATCCTGGACAGTTCCAACCCGGAACAGTACGGCCGTCTGAAAACGATTTTTGCAAACCCGTCTTTGCAGATGGCAAGTTTTACTATCACAGAAAAGGGATACCAGCTGGTAAACGGAAAAGGTGAACTGCTGCCGGATGTGGTCTCTGACTTCATGGAAGGTCCCCGGCAGTCCAAAAGCTATCTGGGAAAAGTGGCGTCCCTCTTGTACCACCGCTATCAAAAGGGGGCTCTCCCTCTGGCAATGGTAAGTATGGACAATTGCTCCCACAACGGTGACCTGCTTCGGGATGCGGTGACATCCTTTGCCTCTGCCTGGTGTGAAAAAGAACTGGCTGAAGGCGGTTTCTTAAGTTATGTAAACTCTTATGTTTCCTTTCCCTGGACGATGATTGATAAGATCACTCCCCGCCCCGACGATAAGGTAAAGGCCATGCTGGCTGCAGATCGGATTGAAGACCTGGAGCAGGTCATTACTTCCAAAAATACCTATGTGGCGCCCTTTGTAAACGCAGAGGAATGTGAATATCTGGTCATCGAGGATGACTTTCCCAACGGACGCCCTCCCCTGGAAATGGGCGGGGTGATTTTCACAGACCGGGCAACCGTGGACAAGGTGGAAAAAATGAAGGTCTGCACCTGTTTAAATCCCCTCCACACATCTCTTGCCATCTTCGGTTGTCTCCTGGGATATGATCTGATCTGTGAAGAAATGAAGGATCCCCTGCTGAGGAAGCTGGCAGAGGTTGTAGGCTATAAGGAGGGACTTCCTGTGGTGGTGGATCCGGGTATTATAAGTCCCCGCAAATTTATTGATGAGGTTTTGCAGTCCCGGATTCCCAATCCTTTTATGCCGGATACTCCTCAGAGAATTGCCACAGATACTTCGCAGAAGCTGGCCATCCGCTTCGGTGAAACCATCAAATCCTATGCTGCAGATCCTAAACTGCAGGTCCTGGATCTGAAGATCATTCCCCTGGTTCTGGCGGGATGGCTGCGTTATCTTATGGGCATTGACGATGACGGAAAGCCCTTTGCTTTAAGCCCCGATCCCTTGTTGGACACTGTTTGTCCCCTGGTCAGTGGCTATGGTCTGGATCAGCCGGTAACGGACTTTGAACCTCTTCGTCCGATTCTGGAAGATCCTCATATTATGGGCGTGAATTTGTATGAAGTGGGGCTTGCTGACAGGGTATGTGATTACTTTGCCCAGCTGTGCGACGGCACCAGAGCGGTACGCCGCACGCTGGAACGATTGCTGTAGGCTATGCCTCCAGGGTGTTTTCTCTGGTAATATTTCTCACCCAGATATATTTTTTGTAGCGAAGGTAAACCGCAGGAATCTTCACGATTTCATCCAGGTTCACGATGCAGTATACCGCAAGTACCGGCCACTTGAATACGAAGGCGGCGAGGAAACCGAAGGGCACGGAAAAGCACCACATGGCGCCGATGTTTCCCTTCATGTCAAACTGGGAGTCACCGCCGGAGCAGAACACGCCATCCAGTACCGTGGCATTCACGGACTGGAACATGATATTGATGCCACAGAACAGTAACATTCCCTGGAGATAGCCTGCCGCTGTCTCGCTAAGCGGTGCGATTTTCACGATAAGAGGCGATGCCGCCATCAGCAGGCCGCCGGTACCAACACCCACGATAATAGACATGATGGTGAGTCGTTTTGCGTAATCTTTGGCCTTTTCCAATGCGCCGGCTCCCAGCAGATTTCCCACAATAATACCCGTACCGCCGGCTACACCGCGGATGAGGCAGGAAATCATGGATTTGGCGATGGAGGTAATGGAATTCGCTGCCACCGCATCACTGCCCATGTGTCCCATGATGACGGAGTAGAGGGTGTAAGCAATCCCCCACACCAGCGAGGCTCCCAGCATGGGTGTGGTGTAATGCCAGAAGTCTTTTGCTAACTCCTGTTGTCTGGCAAACAAGCCCTTCCACACCACCCGGACTCTGCCGGGGCGTCTGGTTTCCAGATAAGCCCAGACTAACTCCACCACTCTAGCTGCAACGGTTGCATAAGCGGCACCTTTGATTCCCAGCACAGGGAATCCCAAAAGTCCGAAAATCAAAATGGCATTCAGAATGATGTTTAACACCACTGCCACGCAGCTGATTTTGGAGCTGAGTCCCGCATGGTCGGTATTTTTTAACAGAGTCAGATAAATCTGGGATATGGCACAAAGTATATAGGAAAGAGACACTGCCCGGAGATAGTCCGCACCACCGGCAATCAATGCCGCATCATTGGTAAAAAAGCGCATCAGAAGTTCCGGACACACCAGGGAGGCAATGGTAAAAATGCCACCAAAAATCAGGTTCATCCGCAGGGCAATAGGAACCACCCGTTCAATGGTCACGGTGTCCATTTTCCCCCAGTACTGGGCTATGATAATCGCCATGCCCGCCGCCATTCCGGTGACGAAAAGGCTTAAGACAAACTGCACCTGCCCCGCCAGGGACACCGCAGAGAGGGAGGTCTGGTCAACCAGTCCCAGCATCATGGCATCGGTGGCACTCACCAGAGCCAGCATGAAGGACTGGATGGTGATAGGCAATACCAGCGATATGAGTTTATGATAAAAATCATCGCTTGTTCTTTTCATAAAGTCACTTTCTGTTTTCGTTTTCCTGCGTATATTCCGGTTCCTCTTTTTCCGGGGAGGTCACCGGTTCCTGCCCGGCGTTTTCTGCTACCGGCCGGTTATTCCGGCTCCGCACTGCCTTGCGGATCATATCATATATCACTGCAAAGAGCGGCACACCCAGAATCATGCCGGGTACACCCCAGATATCGCCGAAAAATACAATGGCAAAGAATACCCACATGCTGGACAAGCCCACTGCCTGTCCCAGCACTCTCGGACCTAAAATGTTTCCGTCAAACTGCTGTAACGCCAGCACCAGGATAAGGACGAGAATAAAGAACCAGAATCCCTGATCCACAAGGGCGAGGAGGGCACAGGGAATGGCTCCGATGATGGGACCGAAAAAGGGGATGATATTGGTCACACCGATAATCGCCGCCATCAGGACGCTGTTATCCACGCGGAAGATCAGGAACAGGATGTAAGCCAGCACACCGATAATGGCAGAATCAATGATTTTGCCTACGAGAAAACCGGAAAACATCTGGTCTGCAAAATGAAGTTCCTCAAAAAAGAAGTCTGCCCATTTTTTCGGGATGCACGCATAGACAATCTCTTTGCCCTGGCGTTTCAGTTTTCCGGTGTTTGCCATAAGATAAAAGGCAAAAATGATGCCGATAAAGGTATCATATACATTGCCCAGCGTATCTGACACTCCTGTCATAATATTCTGCAAAATGCTTTCAAAGTTGAGGGAACCGACGCGTGCAACCAGGGTGTCTGTGAGACTTTCAATCTGCTGCTGGATGTCCGGAAACTGCTGCAGCCAGCGCAGTATCATGTGCTCCAGTTCCACAATCATATCCGGCAGATTGGCAATTACCGCCGTCACACTGACAATCAGCTGGGGAACAATCATGTAAATCACCAGACCGATGATCAGGAAAAAGATCAGAAAGGAAACCAGAATACTGAGGTTCCGCCAGATTCTGGAGCCTTCTTTTTTTCGTTTCTTTTCCGTCGCTTTTAACAGCCCATGCTCGATTTTTCTGCACAGTGGACTGAGTATATAGGCAACCACCGCGCCGTACACAAAAGGACGAAACAGGTTGAAAATCCCGGCGAAAAAGACTCCCAGTTTGTCCAGATTGAAGACTGCCACCGCGATGAGTAACAGCAGTGCCAGGTTTTCCAGCTTTAAAAAGTTATTTTTCTTTTCCATTTTTCTTATTCCTTCCTAGCTTTGTAGTCCAGCTTCATAGAGCGGAAAATGCTGGTGGGGCGGATGGCGCTTCGCGGGCACATCTCCTGACAGCAATAACAGCGGATACATTTCGAGTAATCATAAACCGGGGGATTCTGTTTTCCATTTTGAAAGGCCACGGCCTTGCCCGGCACAGGGCAGTGTTCCACGCAGATTCCACATTTGATGCATTTATCAGGATCAATGTGAGGGCGCTTGGCAATGGCTGTCATCGTCTCGGAAAAACGTTTTAACCAGTTCATCCTCGTGCCTGCCCTGTCTACATTGAAGTCCGGATTTCCAAAACGCTCCTGTAACCCGGGAACATCCATGATTTCCACACTTCCATCCTCCGGATGCGCTACACAGATTTCGATCTTCTCCGGGTCATCCGTGCCCAGACCCATCACCGCTCCCTGAGTATTGGTAGGCACTGCTTCCGGGTTTAAATACACCAGTTCACAAAATACGGTATCCAATGCCACCGGATCTGCAGAAAAAAGCAGCACATTCATGGGAGTGGGATCTCCTGATCCCGGTCCATTTCCTTCCATGGCCATGATTCCGTCCATCACATGAAGCCGGGGTTTCGTATAGCGGTGGATGTCCACCAGCATTCTGGCAAATACAGTGGCATTGGGATATGCTACATGCCCTGCTGCCTTGCGATAGCCACAGATCAGACCATAGAGATTTTTCACCGCCCCGGTAACCCGTTCCAGGGCGTGGGTTTTCATTTTACAGAGGTTGATGATGGCATCCGTCTCTGTCACTTCTTTTGCAAAATAAAATTCCTTCGCCGTGATTCCATCGGGGAATGCCACTTTCACTTCCTCAGACATGGAGGTCTGGCGGGCGCCGTAGATGGTTTCTTCTTTTTCCATTCCCAACTTTCCTGCGGCGGCGGTACAGCTGCCGTGTCCCGGAGAGTCGCCGTAGAGCACCTGGGTACAGCCTGCCTCCTGCAAAAGGCGGAACATCCCCTTCATCACGGAAGGGTGGGTGGTAGCTGCTGCCTCCGGGGGACTTGCCAGCACGAAGTTGGGTTTCACCAGGATTTTTTCCTCCGGGTTCACAAATTCCCGGATGCCGCCCAGAGCATCCATTCCGCATTTCATTGCCCGGTATACCGTTTCTTCTTCATATGTATCACAAGGAACGAGAACGACTTTCGCCTTCTTTTCCTGTTGCTTTTCTTCCATAAATTTCTCCAATAATCAGATTCACCTTATGAATGCAATAACATTCGCAGCCTGATTGACATTTTCATGTGCCTTGTCCCTATTGTATGAGACAAGGGAGATACTGTCAATGTGGGAAAAACAAAGAGGCGCTTGCCGGCTCTTTGCTCGCGAGGGGTATGCACAGCATAAACTTCCTCTCTGCGAGCTGCACATCCTCGCGGAGCGTTATTCATTCATAGGAAGGAATTTCTTATGAATGAATAAGCGCAGAATTTCGTGCATCATTTGCAACGTATATCCTGCGCTTTCCTAATTCGTATTTTTTAATTAAAATGGACGGAGGTGGATTCGAACCACCGAAGCAATTTGCAGCAGATTTACAGTCTGTCCCCTTTGGCCACTCGGGAATCCGTCCATATGAGATGTAAAACCTCAACAATATAAGTTTATATCATACCGCCGGGCAAATTGCAAGCAGTTTTCTGGAAATCGGTTGAACTTTGCCAAATCGATTGAATTTCATTGGAAGTGCTTTCTGATGTGACTGCTGTTTGCAGATTAGTCTTTGCGTGTAATATTTCTGGAGAAATAAGCTTGCATGATTTCTTTGAGGCTTTTGGGGTTTTGGGGGCTTTTGGGGTTTTTGGGGCTTTTGAAGTTTTCGGGTTTACATAAGTTTATGCGTGACCCATAAACGCTGCCCCAGCGATGCCTTATGGGTTCATTTTACCTGGTCAGTTGCTGCCTTGACCCATAAGGTGCAGGGAGCATTGTTCCTTATGGGTCAAATTTCTTGGAAAATTTGTCATACTTTGGGATTTTGCTCTAATCAGTACCTATAAGAGTGACTACATAGCTAATCTTATGTGTCGAGTGTCCGACAAAAGACTCTAAAGTCACCTACCAAACTGCCACGAATTCCCAGCTTATAGGTCGCCCCTCGACTCATAAGCTTTTCCACTACCTATAAACAACCAGAAAGTTCCATCTGATAGGTTCCTGCTGCGCTAAAACAGATTGCAGAAAGTGAGCATGCCACTGTGCAACGGCAACTTTCATTTTTCGATTCCCATTTATCATCCTTTCCTGTATAATTGAGGAAGAAAGTACGCAAGATAATACGCAAGTAAAGGAGGAATTTATGGATAGTTACACACCACCATTTACTATTACAAACCGCATTTTGTCCTATGTTGCATCCATTTCAGAAAAACTTGGGCGTATTACTTCCATCAGCAACATAGAATCCAAGCCGCATCTTCGGAAGAATAACCGCATCAAGTCCATCCATTCCTCTCTGAAAATTGAGGCAAACTCTCTCTCCCTGAACCAGGTCAGGGATGTTATCAATGGAAAATTAGTGTTGGGTGAGCAAAAGGAAATCCAGGAAGTAAAAAATGCTTATGCCGCCTATGAAAAGATTTCCGAAATCCATCCCTATCGCATTAAAGATTTACAGAAATTTCACGGTATTATGACCAAATATCTCCTGGAAGAATCCGGCTGTTTCCGTCACGGTGAGGAGGGCGTATTTAACGGAGAGAAATGTATTTTTATGGCTCCTCCCGCTCGACTCGTTCCTCAGCTGATGACGCGGCTCTTTGACTGGATGGAAAAAGCTCATACAGAAGTCCATCCACTGATTCTCAGCAGTGTATTTCATTATGAGTTTGTATTTATCCATCCCTTTGCCGATGGTAACGGCAGG